>CAMDMI010000035.1 GCA_945902135.1 Spirosoma fluviale | reverse complement strand
CGACCTTTTCGGCGATGAAAAAGCAACCGGGAAAAAACGCGGTGGCGACATTGGAAATTCCAAGCTAACTTTTCCGGTACTTAGTTCGATGGAACACAAGGATTCCGGCACATTTTTCAGTCTTTGGACAAATAAGGAAGTAGAGCCTGAATTGCGAATTACATCCATACTTGCTTGGATGGAAAATTCTGGCATCCCCGAACTTTCTGAACATTACCTTCAAGAAGAAATGGACCGGGGAATTCAATTATTAGATCAGTTGTCAACTAAAAATTCTGAAACACGCTTTAGGATTATTGAGCTATGCAAAGCACTGGCATTCAGGGAAAAGTAATTGCAAATTTTATTTGATTGGATTTAATTTTCACAAAAGAATTTTATCCATTCAAACCCATTTAGTCCATGCTTCGTCTTGCATTTAGAAACACCCCAGAAAACAGTGAATCCAAAATTCCTTCTCCAGATAATTGCAGCCGCCACCCTTGGTTGGGGATGTGATAACATTTCGGAGAAAGCTGGTCCGGATAGCCTGGCAGGTCTCAGCAATGCAAACAAGGAATATGTACTTGATGGCCCAGGTCCGCATAGCATCTTGCTTACCCAAGGAATTGCAAGTCTTTCCGCACTCAAAGTCACCATTACTAAACAAGCGGTACATGGCACAATCAGTCTGGAAACAGATGGTCGAATTCTTTATAGACCTGCGCCAGGCTTTTACTCGGGGCTAGACTCTGCCATGTATCAAATTTGCAATGATGCAAGGTGTCTGGATGGCAGAATTCTCATTCAGCTAAGTGATAGCAATGCATGCTTACCAGTTGTTGAAGAGTTAGTGATTGAAACCAATACAGGAGGGCCCTATGAAATCCAAATTCCAAATGAATTTGGTTGTGGTGCAATAAAGTCCAGCATTTTTGGAAACCAGGCATTCAGCCTTTTGGATGGTAAGATTTTTGGAACCTTTCCTGAAAACAAAATTGATACTAATTCTTTTAACCTTGTGGCATGTTCAAATGCTGGGCGATGTGATACTGGAATCATTACGGTTATTTCTGGTCGCCAAAACTGTTTTAACCGCTTCAGCTTGAAAAACGACACTTTCCTCTTCAATCGTAATTTCACTGAAATCTCTATCAACCTCAACCTGTTGTTAAGCAATGACACTTATTGCATAAACGACCTTTTGCGTAAAAGCCTTGGCATAAACCAGCCTCCAACAAGAGGAATTGCAATTATTCGGAACAATGTTCAGGGTGATTTTATTCGATTTGTTCGCAATCCGAATTTTACCAATGGATTGGATTCCTTAACAATATCACTGCAAACCATTTCCGGCGCAGAAAAAACTTCAAAACTTTATATTTTAACTCCGTAACCTCGTTAATTCCAAAACAATGAAAAAGTTCTACAAAAATGTCAGGATTATCACAACGATCATCCTTTTGGGTCTGGCTTCCATCCAAACCACCAACGCACAAGTTCTTCCTTGCCAGGTGAATATGTTTTTTGAACAAAGCACTTCAAATTCAAACATCTACACATTCAACGCTACGCTGACTGGAGATTCTGTTTGCGGCATGTATAACCCACAATTTACATGGGTAATTTATGGCAATCCCAACACCACACTTACTGGTTCTCAAGTAAATTATACCTTTCCACAAACAGGCACTTATTTTGTTTGTGTTAATGCCTCTTATCAAGGAATGGTCTCTACCAAATGTGATACCATCCTTGTACAGCCTCCGGTTGGTTGCACCCTAAATTTCACTTCTTCTACCCAAGGGCTAACAGCTTCATTCTCAATGATTGTACCACCAAACTGCTTTGACAGCACATCCGTTTACAACTGGAATTTCGGAGATGGCAACAATGCCACCGTAACTGGCATTACCAACATAAGCCATGTTTATTCAGCTTCTGCTACTTACCAGGTATGTCTTACAGCGACAACAGCCAATGGCCAAACCTCGAATTCCTGTAATTCCGTAACCGTTTCAAGTGGTCAGGGGCCTTTTAATCTTGGTGGCATGGTACTTGCAAATGGCGCTTGCACACAGGACACCGTAATGGTTGAATTGTATGGACTCAACAACAATCATTACAGTTCTACCTATTTGGCTGGTTTACAGGATAGTTGTTTTTATGCCTTAATGACGGCACTCATTGCAATGCCTTCCCAATACATCATCAGGGCTACTCCGATGAACAACCCCGCTTACATTCCTACTTACTTTGGAGATGTTCTTTTCTGGGGAGATGCCACGGTTATTAATCCAATGGAAAACCTCTGGAACTTGAATATCAACCTGCTTCAAAATATTTACGATACAATTCCAGCTCTAGGAACAGTAAGTGGAACCATCACTGGCAATGGAGTAAGCGTAAGCAGTACTTTCAACGGAAATCCAATCAACACTACCTTTAATGTAACCGCTTCCAGGGTTATTGTTCTCAATTCCCTAGGCCAACCAGTAGGTTTTGCAATTGTAAATCCAGATGGAAGTTTCAGCATTGGAAACCTTCCAGCAGGAAATTATTCTCTTAGGGTTGACAATCCGAAAGTGCCAAGCACTCCAATTCCTTTCACAATTTCTGGAGGAAACACTACTACCGTGAATTTTGCTGCAACTGCTTCTGGAATTGCAGCAGTAACATCAAGCGGAAATAAAATCAAGGCACAATCTGTACAAATTGTACCCAATCCGGCCAACAATCAAATTTCTGTGGATGGTATTTCTGGAGAATTTGAAATCCTGGATTCAAAAGGTCGCTCTGTTTTACGCAGCACTTCCGCTCAAAAAATCGACATTTCAAATCTTGGCTTAGGTATATTCCAAATCAGGGGATTGAGCAAAGAAGGGAAATCAGTTAGCGCACGTTTCATCAAGAAATAATCAATCAAAATCAGACTAAAACGAAGGCGGCATTCCGAAGAGTGTCGCCTTTTTTTTGAAACCGTATGCCAAGCCAATCCCATTCCAATGACATCAAAGGACAGGATGAACTGGTTCTGGTGAAAGGCTGCCTTAAAGGCAAACCAGAAATGCAAACGGCTTTATACCATAGATATGTCCGGATTATGTTTGGTGTTTGCCTGCGGTATTGCAGCAGCAGAGTAGAGGCCGAAGACATTTTACAACAGGGATTTGTGAAAGTTTTTCTGAATTTATCCCGGTTTAGAGATGGTTCACTGGAAGGCTGGATTCGCAGAATTATGGTCAGAGAATCAATAGATCATTTTAGAAAAACCAGAAAGTCGTTTTTTAACAATTCGGTAGAATTTCCTGAGAATATCATCGATGAATCTGAAGATGGACTGGCTAATCTGGAATCTACAGAACTTATGGATTTGATAAAAGAATTGCCCGAAGGCTGTCGACAAGTTTTTAATATGTATGCAATTGAGGGCTACAACCACAGGGAAATAAGCGAAATGCTGGGAATAAGCGAAGGCACAAGCAAAGCCCAATACCATAGGGCACGGCAATTGCTAAAAAAGAAAATCATTGTGCAAAAAACATGAAAGAACAACGAGGATACCTTTTTGACAAGCTAGGTCAGTTTGAAGAAGAGCCTGGAAATAGGATTGAGAAAGCCATTTTCCAAACATTGAGGAGAAGAAAAAGGCGTAAAGCAGCTGCATTTTGGCTTTTTAGCCTTGGATTGACAATTTCACTTTCCACCCTTCTCTATAAGAATAGGGAACCCTCTTTGGCCAATTTAGAAACCAAGCATCCACAAAATGAAGGTGCTTTGAAAAGGCATGCAATTGGAATGAAATCCGATAAACAAAAATTGACCAAGTCAGAAAACCATCAAATTGAGGAAAATAGCTTCGAAAATGATAGCAAAAAAGGAGAAATAATTTCCCAAAAACCGATTGCCAAAACCATAAGGACCAATTATAAAAAGTCTGATAACCATAAAATTAAACTTGAAAACAAACAAGAAGGATCGCAAAATTTGATTTTGTATTCCAAGGCTAAAAATGAGAAATCAAAAAATCATTCGGAAAGCGCTGAACAAAAAGAAAAAATAAAGCCAATTTCATCACTTCTGGCGATGAAAACTCCAATAGATACGCCCGAAAACCCAAGTTCGCTTCCAGTATCTGAGACAGTTGAGACAAGCAATTCTTTCGGAAAAATCCAGGAGACCAATGCAATTGTAGTAAGTCACCCTAACTCAACACCTACCCATTTTGGGCAAGTTCAAAGGGATTCTTCTGAAAATTCAAAAACCAACAAGACCCAAAAAATTGCAGGGTTAATTCCCGGAGACTCTTCCAAAATCTATTTAGCGGATCAGGATAGTTTGGATAAAGGTTCGATTGCAAAAAAAGCAGTTCGATTTGAATTCGGAATTGAGGCAGGATATGTCGCATTTCGACAACTTGAACTAATAGGAAATCCATCTGAAATCAGAAAAGCGAGCCCCAAACCTTATTTTCTGGGAGGCCGAATCATGCTTGGCATTAATGCCGTTATATTTCCTGAAAAACCAATTTCGCCATTCGCGGAATTTCAAGCTGGCTATTTTTCAAACCAAATTCATCTTTTAAATTCTACTACAAGACCCGGAGATTTCTCCAGCAACAAACAAGGCAACTCCATGATTTATTTGCCAGAAATTCAACAAGAAGCCAAAGCAATTACACTTCAATCAATAATGGTAGATGCTGGAACAGGTTTAATTTTGAATTTGGCTGGTGGCGATACAAAAATTCGATTGGGCGGTGGCATGATGGCAGGCATTTTTTCAGAAGTTAAAAAATATCCAATGAATAATGAGAACACAATATCAGGCCTGGAAAGAACTAATATTAGTTCCTATGGACTTGCAGGAGTTTCCAGAACCCTTCCAGGAATACCGAAAAAAATGGGGATGATTCGAGCAGAATTAAATCTAAAAATTTGCCTGAGGCCTTTATTCAGATTTGAAGGAGATGGCAGCCTACTTCCTGGATTTGCAGGAATTCGCCTGTATTGGAGAAAAAAAGACTAAATAATTGACTGAAATTTTTCTGATGGAGCTAAAAAACTCTTCAGCCTTTCATTGATAAAATCGGCATTTAATGGAAGGAAAATATGTTCTCCGGCACCTGCTTGCCTCATGCTAGCCAACATAGGATGGTTTTCTGGGTAGCCAAATGCCAACACTGGAATGTCTTGAAAAAACCCACTGGCCTTAATTATTTTGATAAAATCTGGACCGTCCATCGGCTCAATGCCGGATTCCACCATGATCAAATCTGGAATATTTCCTTTTCCCAACCAAATTAAAGCCTCCAATCCTGAACCCACAAAAACAGGTATTACCGGATTTCTGAATGCCCAATCCCGAATATCGGAAGCCGAGTTCAACTCTTTTTCTACAATCAGGACCTGAATTTCAGAAGTGCCTAGCATCTTTGGTTTTTAATTCGGTTGCAAAAATATGAGAAACATTAGTAAAGTGCTATTATTTTATTTATATTTTTATATTTAACAGGTATTTCCTTTCCAAATAGAACACAACACATTGATTACCAAGCAATCAAAAATTACATTGTTTACATAAAAAAAACAGCGATGGACAAGGAAACCCAACAAAAACTGCCAGATTTTAAATGGTTTGAATTAGTAAGTCAGCTTTCTGAGATAAATGTTGCCTCCGGAAACGGCGGTCCTTTTGCAGCGCTTGTGATCAAGAGTGGAGAGTTGATTGCTTCATCCTGCAACGAGGTTTTGATTTCAGGCGATCCAACAGCACATGCAGAGGTCAGTGTAATCAGAAAGGCTTGCCAGCAACTTGGTACCTTCCAATTAGACGACTGCATTTTAATTTCATCTTGTGAACCTTGTCCAATGTGCCTTGGGGCAATTTATTGGGCAAGACCGGAACGGGTTTACTTTATCAACACAAGAGAAGAGGCTGCTTCCATCGGATTTGATGACCAGTTTATTTATGATGAAATCGCTTTAAGGCCCGACCAAAGGCACATTCCATTTCTGAAAGTCGATCATGCTGCTGCCTCAAAAGCCTTCCAGGCATGGAAGAATAAAACGGACAAGACCCCATACTAAACCACTGATTTTTTCGTTATTGCATTCGTGAAAACCAGACTGATTTTCCTTTTTCTGGCATTGAATCTGCTTGTAAGCAGATTCAACCTTTTCGCCCAGATGGAAATGAGCAGCTTTACCGCTACGGGAAGGGCTGGTGTTTCTGCTACCCTACTTTCTGACTACCAATGTCTGGGCATTAATCCAGCCAACCTAGCATTCAAACCCGAAAAAGAAAGCAAAAACATCACGATTGGACTGGCCGAAATGGGCTTCTCTGTGTATTCAGATGCACTCAATCGCTACAATCTGGCTTCAGCCATATTTGACCCAGACCGAAAATTAAGCAATTCCGAAAAAAAGCAGGCTGCACAAGATTTTGCCGGTAAAGCACTCACCGTCAATATGGACTTTCTTTATGGTGGAGTTTCCTGGCAGAGTGATGGAGGAATTTCAGGTTGGTCGTTCACAGTTCGTGAAAGGGCGCAATGGTATTCCAAGTTTAGTCCATTGGCTTCTGAAATCATGTTTAAAGGCATCAATGCCCAATACCTGAATCCTATAACCGATAGCCTTGAATATTATTTTCAAAATTTCAGTCAAAAAATTGATACTGTAAACGGGCAAATCCGAATTGATACCGTTGGTGCTAGCAGGCTGCTGGAAAAAGCGCTTCAGATATCAAAAATTTTGGATGGCTCGCGCATAGCCATGGCTTGGAACAGAGAATATGCTTTTGGCTATGGTGTCAATATTGTAAACCACTACAAATTCAAACTGAATGTAGGACTTGGCATTCGCTACATTCAAGGAATTGGATACCTGGATTTACAATCGAGCGGCGGGAAATATTCGGCAATAATTTCAGCTTCACCGGGCTTGGGAATCAAGTTCCCTGAGAAAAGTAAAGATACCAGCAGTCTTGGATTTCTCCCCAATTCGGCGGGTAGGGGCATCGGTTTCGAATTTGGTGTGACTGCAGAAATAAATAAAAAATGGCGCCTTGCTGCCAGCATTACAGATATTGGCTCAATAAACTATTTGAGCAATGTGTACACCGCAAAAGATGGTCCGCTGCAGTCGCTTAGTACAAGGGGATTTACCAATTATAATTTCTTCCAAAATGCCCAGCAATTCGACGGATTTCAAAAGGAAATGATTCTTTGGGAATCTTTTCAAAGCCGGCGGATTCAGCTTCCCACAAAAGCAAGATTTGGCGGCTCACTTTCAACGCTGATTTTCAATGCAGGATTTGAAGTTGTTGTTCCATTAAACAATGCGGCAGGAAACATCATCAAGCCTTTAATTTCCATAGGTGGTGATTTGAAAATTCTTAGAATTATCCGGGTAAGTTCCGGGCTAATGAATGGAGGAAACTACACCCAGACGCTTGTTCCTTTTGGAATTACTTTTTCACCTTTAAGAGGAAGTTATGAGATTGGCATCGCAACCCGCGATATCTTCACCTACATGAGAAAAAACAATCCCATGATTTCTGCAAGTGCAGGATTTATGCGCTACAGGTTCTAACCCAATTGCCCTTCCGGTTTTACTGCCCGAATGCGATCATTAGGCTGATCACTTTCAATCACGCCATCACGCAAACGCACAATTCTTCTTGCAAATGCCGCAATATCTTCTTCGTGCGTTACCATGATGATTGTATTTCCCTTTTCATTTAGTTCCTTAAAAAGGGCCATAATGTCATAACTCGTTTTAGAATCCAGGTTTCCGGTTGGCTCATCAGCTAGCAAAATGCTTGGTTTGTTTACCAATGCCCTTGCAATGGCTACGCGTTGGCGCTGCCCACCAGACAATTCGTTTGGCTTGTGACCGGCCCTGTTGGCAAGACCCACAGCCTCAAGGCTTTCCATTGCAATTTTCCTTCTTTCCGATTTTGAATAGCCGGCATAAACCAATGGAAGCGCCACATTGTCCAGTGCCGAATACCTTGGAAGCAAGTTGAAAGTTTGAAATACAAAACCAATTTCCTTGTTTCGAACTGTTGCCAGATCGGATTCCGACATGGTACTCACATCCTGACCATTCAAAATATAGGTACCAGCGCTTGGTGTATCCAATGCGCCGACAATGTTCATCAAAGTTGATTTACCAGAACCCGAAGGACCCATAAAAGCCACATATTCCCCGCGCTTTACACGGATGTCCACAGACACAAGCGCTTGGATAATTTCCTGGCCCATGTGATAAGTGCGCGCGAGACCTTTTGCATCAATCAACCATTCACCACCGTCGTTTGCTTTTTCCATGATTATCCATTTTTAAGCCATTTGGCGATTTCAGTCCAGGTAACTTTTTTACCATACATCAGAATTCCAACCCTAAATACTTTTCCTGCCAGCCAGGTAGTACCTAAAAACCCGGCTACAAGCATCAGCATCGATAAGATGATTTGCCAAACGGGTGGTTCAAATGGAACCCTTACCATCATAATTACAGGCGAAGTAAGCGGAAAAACGGAAAGCCAAAAGGCCAAACTTCCATGTGGGTCTTTGATAACAAACTGCGCCAGAACGATGGATAATATAATTGGAATTGTGACTGGCATCATAAACTGCTGTGCTTCCTGTTGCGATTCCACTGCCGAACCAACTGCAGCAAACAAGGCTGAATAAAGCAAATAACCACCCAGAAAATAGACGATGAAGCAAACGGAAAGCTTTAGGATATCTACATTTTTAAGTTCCGAAATCATGGCCATTCCCTTGCTTTCAGCCTTGGTTTCAATGTCGGGCTTCCCTACTGAGGCCTGGGTTTCATTTTGAACTTTCGACTTATCGAGAAAGAGTTTTCCTGCCGCAGTGGACACCGCAAAACTTAAGACCACCCAAAGCAAAAACTGCGTTAGTCCCACAAGCGCAACACCCACAATCTTGCCCAGCATCAGTTCAAAAGGCTTCACAGAAGAAACCAGGATTTCTACCACCCGGCTGGTTTTCTCTTCCATTACACTCATCATAATCTGACTTCCATAAAGAAAGATGAACATGTAAATCAGAAAACCTGCGCCATACCCGACAATGGTAGCGGCAAGGGAACCGCCATCTTTTTCGCCTTCTTCACTAAGAACGGAAGTACGAACTTCCACTTCAGGGTTAATCGATTCTACCAAAGCAGGGTCAATTCCAGATGCCTTCAAACGGATATTTTTGAGCTCTCCATTTATTTGTTTTTCCACCATTGAGATTACCTCCAGCGGTGGATTGCTTTGACCAAACAAATGAATTTCTGGAAGCTTTTGCCCGCTTATTTCTCCAATGACCAAAAGGAGATTGTGCTCCTCTCCTTCCAGAACCTGTTGTTTTTGCGAAGTTTCATCACCCTTCACATTTTCGAAAACAACACTTTTTGATGATTGAAACTTATCCGCAAAAAGCCCGGAACGGTCCAAAACCATAACCCTATTTTCCGTGCTGTCGCGGGTTGCAAGCCAGGCCGGCAAAACCATGATGGCAGCAAACAGGATGGGTCCAATGATGGTCATGATCAGGAAAGATTTCTTTCTGACCCGAATGAGGTATTCCCTCTGGATGATCAAGGATATTTTACTCATAACACCATTTTGTTTTTACCAACCACCTGAACAAAAATATCGTGAAAAGAAGGAAGTTCTTCAGCGAAAGAAACCAGATCAGCCGCTTGAATCAGATCCAAAACCAATTCGTTGGACTGCCTTGTTTCGGGAATCCTGAAACTAGATTTGTATCCGTCCTGTCCCTCAAGATTTATACACTCGGCACTTGGCTCCCATGGGAATTTTTCAAAATCAATCGGCGCTTTGGTAACCGCCACAAAAAGATGCGTCTTAAATTCATCTCGAACCTGCTTAACCGGCCCTTCCAACACCATTTTAGACTTATCAAGCAGAAGGATGTGGCTGCATAATTCTTCTACCGTATCCATGCGGTGCGTAGAAAATAGTATGGTTGCCCCTTCGGAGTGCAAGCGCAAAATCTCATCCCGAATGATGTTTGAATTGACAGGATCAAAACCGGAGAAGGGCTCATCCAAAATGATGAATTCTGGATTGTGGATAACGCTGGCGATAAACTGGACTTTCTGGGCCATTCCCTTTGAAAGTTCTTCCACATTTTTATTCCACCACTCTTTGATGTCCAGGCGAATAAACCAATCCTTGGTGCGCTCCAGTGCCTCTTGCTGACTTAATCCTTTCAATCTGGCAAAATACAGGAGCTGCTCCCCTACTTTGGATTTCTTGTACAAGCCCCTTTCCTCAGGCAAGTAACCAATGCGCGAAATGTGGGACGGACCCAAAGGTTGTCCTTCAAAAAAAACTTCCCCGGAATCGGGACCAGTTATTTGATTGATGATTCGAATAAGACTTGTTTTGCCGGCGCCGTTCGGTCCTAAAAGCCCATAAACCGAGCCCTTCGGAATAGAAAAAGACAAATTGTCCAGCGCCCGGTGTTGACCATATTGCTTGGTAAGGTTTCGGGTTTCAATAGAAGGAGTCAATGTTGTTGCGGATTGAAAATCGTTGGGAAAAGAAAATTAATTCAGGCCTCCAAGAAAGCCATGGAATATCAAACAGCGAAAGAAAATAATGGAAACGGCACATGATATTGGCAGAAGGCATTTTAAATGGTTGCTTGGCATGGGAGATAATTTTGTTCCGGCTAAGACGCATCCAATACTTCCTTTAAGCAAAGAGGAAATAACATTTCAATTCGATTTTTAAATTCCACGGTTCAATCCATAAACTCATAAAACCTCCATTTGGATGGCCCATCAATCTATGCAAAAAAGAAAATTAGAATTTCAGGGCAGCGCCACATTTCCATTACGAGATAAATATCTTCCTTTGCACACAATTCCCCGGGAATCAAATGACAAAAACTTTTTTTCCGGAATCCATTAATCAGAATGTCAGGAGGCGCAGATTCAGACCTTAGAAACATTGCCATTTTAGGCTCCACAGGCTCGATCGGCGTACAGGCTTTGGATGTAATAAGAAGCAATCCGGATAAATTCCGGGTTGAAACACTCACAGCCAACGCACAGGCAGACAAGTTAATAGCCCAGGCAATTGAATTCAATCCGAATGCGGTTGTGATTGCCGATGATAGCAAATACTTACAAGTAAAAGAGGCTTTGGCCGGAAAGGACATCAAGGTTTTTGCAGGAAAAAAAGCCCTGGCCTCCATCGTTGAATCAGGCGAAACCGACATCGTTTTGAATGCGCTCGTGGGCTATTCCGGTCTTGAACCAACCCTTCGAGCCATTCGGGCAGGGAAACCAATTGCCTTGGCAAACAAAGAAACCCTGGTGGTGGCTGGTGAATTGGTAAACAGGGAACTCGAAATCAACCGGGTTGCGATGTTGCCTGTGGATTCGGAACATTCTGCAATTTTTCAATGCCTTACTGGTGAATTCCACAATCCGATTGAGTGTATTTATTTGACCGCCTCCGGTGGTCCATTTCGCGGAAAAACCAGACAAGAACTTGAGCAAGTCACTTTTCGCCAGGCACTGAAACACCCAAACTGGGACATGGGTGCAAAGATTACGATTGATTCATCGACTTTGATGAATAAGGGATTTGAAGTGATTGAGGCAAAATGGTTGTTCGGACTTCAGCCTGAGCAAATTAAAGTGGTAGTTCACCCACAATCGATTATCCATTCTGTAGTTCAGTTTACAGATGGCTCCATGAAAGCCCAGATGGGTTTGCCAGACATGAAGCTACCCATTCAATACGCACTGGGCTATCCCAACAGAATTCCATCCGATTTCCCGAGATTCAATTTTATGCAGTATCCGAATCTAAGTTTTGAAGAGCCAGACAGGGAAAATTTCCCCTGCTTAGATCTTGCTTTTGAAGCCATGAATATAGGAGGCAATGCCGCTTGCAGGTTGAATGCTGCCAATGAAATAGCTGTTCAGGCCTTTCTGCAGGAAAAAATAGACTTCCTAAAAATACCCCATATCTTGTCATATTGTTTGGAACATGGTACACAGATTTCGAATCCCAGCTACGAAGACTATGTGCAAACCGACGAAGAAACCAGAAGGCTTGCAATCGAGATGACAGGAACAAATTAAAAATTACCAAAAAACTGAAATTCAATTAATTAAATGGAAATAGCAATTATGATTGGTCAGCTAATACTTGCGCTGACCATCCTTGTAGGCTTACACGAAATGGGCCATATGTTGCCCGCCAAATGGTTCGGAATGCGGGTTGAAAAATTTTACCTGTTTTTTGATGCCTGGGGTGTAAAGCTTTTCAGCAAGAAAAAAGGTGACACCGAATATGGCATTGGTTGGCTTCCTCTCGGTGGTTATGTAAAAATTGCCGGCATGGTGGACGAGTCGATGGACACCAAAAATTTAAAGGATGAGCCCGAAGAATGGGAATTCCGTGCAAAGCCAGCCTGGCAGAGACTTATAGTAATGCTGGGTGGTGTTACAGTAAATTTGATTCTGGGCATTTTGATTTTTTCCGGACTTACTTGGTATTACGGAGAAGCATTTATCCCAAACAATGAAGTAAGCAATGGCATTTATGCAGGGAAGCTTGCGAAAGAAATCGGTTTTCAAACTGGGGATAAAATCCTGACTGTGAATGGCAAAGAAATCATTCGTTTCAGTGACGCCCTGAACCCTTCCTACATTCTTGAAGGTGGCGCAGTTTATCGTGTTGAAAGAGGTGGAAAGCAAATTGACATCACCATTCCATCAGACATGCTAAAACGGGTTTCAGAGTCTGGCGCGAAGGATGGATTTATCGGGCCTGCACAACCCTTCTCCGTTGACCGGGTTGCAAAAGGATCACCTGCAGCGCTGGGCGGATTGTTGCCTGGAGATAAAATTCTATCCATTGCAAATCAGCCGGTAGCCTATTTTCAGGATGTGAAGCCAATTCTGTTGGAAAACAAATGCTGCAAGGTGGATGTGAAAATTATGAGAAAGGCATCTGACACGGCGGTCAACCTAAAACTGGTGGTAACAGAAACCGCTACGCTCGGATTTTTCCCTAAAACTGAATTGAAAGAGAGCTTTGAGGAGAAAGGGCTTGTTGAGTCATTTCGAATCGGCTATAACGATGCCTTCGATATCCTGAAATTCAATATTCTCGGTTTTTCAAAATTGTTTTCTGGTGAGGTTTCTGCCTCACAATCCTTAAGTGGTCCGGTTGGGATTGCAACTGAATTTTTTGGCGGGCATTTTATATGGGCGAAATTCTGGAGAAACACTGCTGTTCTTTCTCTGATTCTTGCTTTTATGAACCTTTTGCCGATTCCAGCTTTGGATGGCGGACATGCAGTTTTCCTCATTTATGAAATGATTTTCCGCAAGCCTCCGAGTTTGAAATTTATGGAGTGGGCACAGACAATTGGAATGGTCTTAATTCTTGGTTTGATGGTGTTTGCCTTTGGCAATGATTTTTACAAAATCATGAAGAAGGAGCCAGACACCTGCAAATGCGTTAAAGTGGAACAGACATCCTGATTTGGAATTCAATCGTTTAAACAGACACTCGAAAAAAATAGAACCTCTGCAAAATTGCAGGGGTTTTTTATTGGGAGATTGAAGGTGGTTCAATAGGTTAGCCTTTTATTTCACATGTGGGATTCTGAGAGTTAAACCCGTTAGGTTTATATTTTTTTTCACATTTGAGGCCGATGACACATAAGGAAAAAATACGATTTGAATACTTGGTGATTTCAATAAAATCCACACTTTTGCTTTATTGGAAGCCTTCACTATTTGTGGAAATCCTAAACCTTTATTAAACAATATTTTATGATCCAGTTTTTTACCCTACAATGGGGATATCTCTTGCCAAAACACATCATTGGATTTGTAGGCAAGTCCCTTCTCTTGTTCAGTTTGATTTTATTTGGAAACGGTCCATTTTCTATGCTAATGGCCCAAAATTCCGCATCCGACACATTTCTCAACGGCAAGGAAATTACTTTTAAAAAGGCCGCCATTGAGCAGTTGTTTGAATTAAAGGGTGGGGCAAAATCGAAGGTTAGCCTTTCTTCAGATAAAACTTCCAAAGCAGAATTCGACATAACAATCATGAACATCATGAACCCAGGCCAAAAGTCGGGCGCCCTTTCCGCCATCATTTCCATTGGAAAAGAAGAAGCCCGGCTTTTGATGAACCGAAAGGAACGCAATGGAAAACTGGTTTATTGGATGGCGATCCTGATGAGTCAAGGTTCTGAGGGATTCAAACTTTTGCAGGAAAGTAAGGATGAATTTATCCTGACACGCACGCCTAAAAGTGAAATTGTTACAGAATAAGCCTATACCACGATGAAAAAAATCTACACGATATTTCTTTTTACCGGACTGCTATTTTTTAGCTTCCTTTCTCATGGACAAATTCCGGCTTTGAGTAGCAATTCAGGTTCTTTGTCCGTCTTACTCATTGATATGGACGGGCATACGGACAATTCCGGATGGTGGGGTTCGGGTACGGTTGTGGCCGCTACTCCGGGATATTCGACTGCCCAAGCAACGGAGATTTTCAATCGGGTTTCCGAAGATTTCAGGCCTTTTAATATCAACGTTACGACCATCCAGTCTGTTTTCGATGCAGCCCCCGCAGCCAACCGCCAGAGGGTGGTCATTACGCCAAGCGATGGTTTTTATAATGTAAACGGAAACAGTGCAGGTGGTGTAGCTTACCTGGGAACATTTGGAGGAGGCGATGTTCCTTGTTGGGTTTTCAGCAATAAAATGGGAGGAAGTGCGGCAAATGCTGCAGAAGCAGCATCCCATGAACTGGGCCACACCCTGGGTTTGAATCACCACGCACGGTATAATTCCGACTGTTCCTACAATACAGGATATCACTCAGGTCAAGGTTCCGGTCAAACTTCCTGGGCTCCGATCATGGGGGTAGGATACGGAAGAAATATTACCCAATGGTATAACGGTGCGGCCAATTCGTCTTTATGTACCAGCAATATTCAGGATGATTTAAAAACCATAACCACAACCAATGGATTTGATTATAGGACAGATGATGTAGGGAATTCGCAAGGAACCGCCACCAATCTTCCATTATCCGGAGGTTTGGGAACTACCACCAAACTTATTTCAACCAATACGGATGTTGATTTCTTTAAAATAAGCATCCCAACCGCAGGCGTCTATTCTATTTTGGTTGCCCCTTTTTCTCAAAGCAGTTCCACCTATTCCGGAGCCAATCTGGATGCACAATTTAAAGTTTTGAATGCGGGTGGAACGGTTCTGGCAAATGTAGACCCGAGCAGTACGCTCGATGCTTCCGCAAGTTTGTTTTTTGGAGTGGGTGATTATTATATTTCTGTGGATGGATCGGGTATTCCGAATTACATCGCCATTGGGGGTGTAGGGGCAGCAGATTATGGCAGCATTGGACAATATACTTTATCACTTTCTTCCCCAACTTGTACCGCAGGCATCGTTTCACTCAACGCTGTTGAAAGATGTGGAACAGGGTCGGTCACATTATCAGCAGTTCCATCCACTGGTGGGACTGTTTCCTGGTTTTCCACACCCACAGGAGGAACAGCCATTGCAACTGGTAATTCATTTACGACCCCATCCCTTTCAAGTACAACAACCTATTATGCAGAAGTTTCAAATGGAACTTGCACCTCAGCCAGAACCGCTGTTAATGGCGTAATTTCTGTTTCACCCGTCCTTTCTGCAATTTCAGGACCCACAAGCGTTCAGGTTGGTAACACCATCCAATTAAGTCAAACTTCTAACCTTGGTGCCTGGTCAAGCAGCAATCCAAATGTGGCAAGCGTTTCTTCAACCGGATTGGTAACAGCATTATCAGCTGGACCCGGATCGGTGGTAATTTCATATTCGGCTACGGTTGGTTCCTGCCCAACGGTGAGTGTTAGTAAAACCATTTCTGTTACTAGTCCAAGCCCTTGCCCGGGGACACCAACCGTAACGGATGTTGAAGGAAATATTTACAATACCATACTCATCGGAAGCCAATGCTGGACCAAAGAAAACCTCAAAACCAGCAAGTTTGCCAACAACACCAGCATTCCAGCGGTCACACTTGGCACCGATTGGACCAATCTTACAACAGGTGCCTGGTGCAATTACAACAACAATACCCAGCAAAATCCGAGCTATGGGAAACTGTATAATTTTTATGCGGTAAGCGATTCCAGGGCTGTTTGTCCATCTGGCTGGCATGTTCCGGATCAGTATGAATATAGTGCTGCATTGAATTTCCTTGGCGGCACCAGTGTAGCAGGCGGAAAATTGAAATCTACCTCTTCACTTTGGAACCAACCCAATACAGGAGCCACAGACTACAGCGGATTTTCTGGTTTGCCTGTTGGCCAAAGGCTGGCTGACGGAAGCTTTTCTGGAACAGGAACTTTCGCTGGTTTCTGGACGGTTTCAACTTCTTTTCAGAATGCAATTTCTTACTCTCTGACCAATGACACCCAAGTCCTTACAAGTAATAATTCAAATGGAAAGTCAGGACAATCTGTTCGTTGTGTGCAAGATGAAGCAGGAGGAAGTGCTCCAAGCATTCAGAGTACCTATGCAGGAAGCAGTTGTGGTCCCGGACCCGTTTACATGTATGCTTCTGCTTCTAAAGGATTTGTAAATTGGTATACCACACCCACTGGTGGAAGTCCTGTCTATACTGGAAATTCGTATCAAATACCGCTTTTGGCATCAACGACAACGTTTTACGTGGAAGCCATTTATGGAGTGTTGACATCAGGTCCAAGGATTCCTGTTTTGGCCACAATTAAGCCTTTGTTTAATCCGGGCAGCCTGGTTTCAGCAGATCAGAACCTTTGTACAAATGGCGACCCTTCGCCCATTTCTTTTGGAATTCAACCGCTCAGTGCTGATTCTATTCTTTATCAATGGTATTATCAGGATGGACTGGTGTCTTGTCCCATTGGAAATACGCTTACCGGCTGGACTTTAATTTCCGGAGCCATTTCAAATACATATGACCCGCCATCTGGCCTTGGTGTAAACCGGACCTATGCTGTTCTTGTTACACCCACATATAGAAGTCAAGGGGAGGGTGGAACAGTTGGTGGAAACAGTGGACCCGTTTGCGGAGTTTCATCCTGGGCATCCGGTTGTCGAAAAGTGACCATTCAAGCTTTGGTTTCTTATGGAAATATAGTAGCAGGCAACCAAAATCTTACAAATCCAGCGGATCCGGCACCGATTGCATTTTCAGTTAGTCCATCAGGAGGTTCAGGTAATTTTTCATACCAATGGTATTCTCAGAATGGCATCGTCGCCAGTCCTTTAGGTTCAAACCTAAGCGGATGGAATCTAATCCAGAATGCCAATGGCTCAACCTTTGATCCTCCTTCCGGATTGATGCAATCCATCTCTTATGCCTGTTTCGTTACGCCAATCGGAAATCCGGTATGTGCGGCAGGAGCTTGGGCAAATGGGGTCCGTCAGATTACGGTAACTTGCAATGGTTCACTAACCTTGGCAACACCCACTGCGATCAGTGGTCCCGCCGGAGTTTGCCGAAGCTCAACAGGTCAGGTTTTCTCAACCGCAGCCATTCCTGGTGCTACTTCTTATATCTGGACCTTGCCGGCAGGAGCAACAGGTAGTTCCACAACCAACAGCATTACACTTTCCTTTTCATCTACCTATGTAACGGGAAATATTTGTGTAAAACCTGCTAATATCTGTATTCAGGGTACCGATTACTGTCGGAGCATTGTTTATTATTCTGCCAAACCAGCAAGTCCTGGCGCTATTTCTGGACCGGTTACTGGTGTTTGTGCAAATAGCACTCAGGTTTACACGATTGTGGCAGTGACCAATGCCACTAACTACAATTGGACCGCTCCAAGCAATGCAAGCATTGTTTCAGGTCAGGGAACTACAACCGCAACGGTAAGCTTCAACTCTTCCTTTGTTTCCGGAACCTTGAGCGTAAATGCTTCTAACTGCATCGCCGGAACCAGTTCCAACAGAACGCTCACTCTTGCCAGTAAGCCCGGAACACCTAGTTCAATTGCAGGAACTTTTCTAGGCGTGTGTGCAGGAAGCACCCAAACCTATAGTTGTCCAGTGGTAA
>CAMDMI010000034.1 GCA_945902135.1 Spirosoma fluviale | reverse complement strand
GCCTCAACTACTTCGCCATTTATTTTTGCGGCAAGGACATTTCTGGCCAAGCCCTCAGAAATAGATATGGCAACATCCATACTGCTGACGCCTTTTGAATATTGCCGAATAGAGCCGTCCGGAAGGGTAATACTGATTTCCATTTTTTGCGGTGGGCATTTTTTAACCCGCTGCAAAGAAACAAATCCGAATTCAAAGAGAGGCAAAAAAACGAAGCTCATTTTTAATTAAACTCAATGCAGCGGCAAACTTGAATTTATCTAAATTGCATCGTTTGACGAGGAATTGAAACCTAAGGAAGGAATATTTTTTTTTATAAGGAAGTTGGTAAATGCAAGATCACATTCATGAAAAGTTTGAAGAAAGGGAAGATGAAAGGGCAATTCTCGAAATCGAATTACTAACGGATTACCTTGATAAATTTAGTTTAGTAAACAGCAGGGAAGAACTTGTTGATTTATCCCGAGAGATTTTTGAGCAAAAGCTTCCTAGCCAATATACTGGTCTTTACCTCTGGAATGAGGAAGAGCAGAGGCTTATAATGATGGTGGCAACTGGTTTTTCCGATGAAGAACGAATAGAAGCAGAACGAACGGCCATGGATCGGCATGTTGGCCAGGTATACAGAAGCGGAGAGCCAATTTTGATCGATGATACTTTCGACCCCAATGCAGTTTGGTCTAAGGATAGCAAGCGAAATTTTAAAGTCCGGACACGGCTGGTAATGCCGGTAAAAAGTTTCAATCGAACTGTTGGGGTTTTTATCATTGCTAGTGACAAGCCAAACAAATTTTCTACGCTGGAGAAATCCATTTTTAATGTAATCTGTAAAATTGCCGGTTACATTTATCATCATTTAGACCAGCTTGAAAAAAGCGAATCCCAAAATAGAAAGCTTGCAGACCTTGCATTGATTGCCACAAAAACCAGTAACAATGTAATCATTGCCAATAGGTTGGGTCAAATTGAATGGGTGAATGATGCATTTATAAAACAAACCGGATATTCCATGGAAGAATCCATTGGTCAAACCCCGGGAAAACTTCTCAACAATTCCTTATCCCCACTTGAAACTCGGATTGCACTTCGCGAGGCAATTTCTGAGGGTAAACACATTAAAACAGAAGTCACTAACCAAACCAAATCGGGCCAAACTTATACAAACGAAATCGATATTACCCCTGTTCTTGATGATGATGGAAAAGTTCTGAAATACATTTCAGTTCAGAAAGATGTAACGGAAAAGAATCAATTTGTTGAAGAACTTAGAACTTCCTCCTTAAAACTGAAGGAAATTAATAATCGCTTTGAAACCATTGCGAAATTCTCCAGAATCGGCATTTGGGAGTGGGATGTAATTGAAAATAAAACATTCTGGTCAGACATTGCATTTCAGGTGTTCGGTGTCAAAAATCAGATACATGATGACATGTTTACCTATTGGCAAAGTCTCATCCATCCGGACGATTTTGAAAGAACCTTGCATTCAACCTATTCCCTTGTGGAAGGTAAAGTGAATATGGTTGAAGCTCAGTACCGTTCGATAGATGAGGCGGGTCAAATTCGTCATCTCAGGGGCCTAACCTATATGGAAAGAGATGACAATGGGCAAAATCTTAAAATGATAGGCTCTGTGGTTGATGTTTCCAATGAAATAATTGCTGCCAATACACTTTCCACTTCCGAAGCAAAATACCGGGATATCTTTAATAACAATGTGGCAGGCGTTTTTAGAACTACCGTTGAAGGTCAGATTCTGGATGTGAATAAGTCTTTCCTTAAAACTTTTGGTTATGAGAAGGAAGAATTGCGGAGTACCGGGCTGAACAAGTTATATTTTTCTGAGCAAGATCGGGAAGTTTACATTTCAGAACTCAAAGTAAAAGGTAGGCTGCAAAATTATTTTCTCAGGACCAGACACAAGTCAGGTTCTGCAATGGATTTGTTGATCAATGTTCAGCTAGTTCATTCAGATGGCGAATCCTTGGTTGAAGGAACTCTAATGGATATTTCCGAAATCCGGCGGGCTGAAAGGAAAGTTCAATCTTCTGAAATGTTGTTCCGAGGTATTTTTGACAACAATCTCGCAGGCGTATTTCTCGTAAATTCAGAAGGTAAAATTGTTGATGGAAATAAATCTGCAGCACAAATATTAGGCGTTGATGGGGTCTTTAATGAACACGATTACCATTTCTCTGATTTTATCCTAAGCAGAGAGAAATGGGACAAAATCCAGAATTTAATTGCAGAGAATAAAATACCTGCTTCATTCAGACTGCAAATTATGCCTTTGCAAGGTTTGAATGGGCTGGATGTGCTACTCACCTGCAATCAGGTAGAACTCGAAGGATTGGGGAATTGTCAGCTTTTTACTGCAATTGATACTTCAGAGGCAGATTTGCTGAACCAAAAACTCATTGAAAGTGAAAAGCGATACCGCGACTTGTTCGAGAATAGCCTTGAAATTATTCAAAGTTTTGGTCCGGAAGGAAATCTGATTTTCTGTAATCAAAAGTGGTTCAATACCCTTGGTTATACCGAGGAAGAATCCACCAAAATGAATTTATTTGACATCATCGTGCCGGAAGAGCATGAGCATTGTCACAATCTTTTTGAAAGAGTTTTGAATGGTGAGTCTGTTCAAAATATTGATGTCACCTTCATTGGAAAGACGGGTAACCGTGTCGAATTGAATGGCAATGTGGTGCCAATGTTGAAAAACGGAAAAATGGAGTCAACCCACTCATTTTTCAGGGATGTTTCGATCGAGAAAAAGCAAAAGCAAGCAATTGAAGACCAGCGGAAGTTTTATGAGAAAGTACTTGAAAATGTACCAGCCGAGATTTCCATTCTGGATAAAGACCAAACTTTCCTTTACTTAAATCCGGTTTCCATTGCGAGTGTTTCTCCGAGAAGTAATTCCGTTGGAAAGAGGCTTTATGATCGGTTGATTGAAATAGGCAGAACCAAAGAAGAGGTTGAATACCGAATTGGTAAATTCAAGGATGCCGAAAGATTGCGCACTGTTGTTTCTTTTGAGGAAAATTTGCAGACTATGCAAGGGTCCCAAAAAACCATCATGAGGCAGTTCTTTCCGCTGTTTGATGATCAATGTAAGTTGGACCTAATGATCAGCGTGGGTACAGATGTTACCGAGCTCGAAGACAACCGCAGGAGACTTCTAGATAATAACGAGGAACTTAGAAAAGTAAACCACGAGTTGGACCGCTTCGTTTACAGCGTTTCCCACGATTTGCGGGCTCCTATTGCCTCAGTGAAAGGACTTCTTACTTTGATGAGGGAAAATGAGGCGTCCGATGAGGTAAAGAAAACCTATGTGGATATGATGAATACGGTAATGGATCGTATGGATCATGTGATATTTGAAATTCTAGATTACTCGCGCAATTCCAGGCTGGAAGTTGTGGCCGAGAAAATGGACATCGTGAATCTGGTGAAAGGTGCTGTGAATACTTACCGGCATTTTTCTACAAAGCCGGTTTTGCTTGAAGTGGAAGAAAATATCCAATCTGAATTTTATGCGGATTCCAGACGCATTCAATCCGTATTAAATAATCTGATTTCGAATGCCATCAAGTACAGTTTGAAAGGACCGCAGGACATTCAACTCAAGGTTTCCGTTCATGTAAATTCAGAGTCACTAAAACTGATTATTTCAGACAATGGTGAAGGCATTCGTGAAAGTTACATTGAAAAGATTTTCGATATGTTTTACCGGGCATCTAATACTTCCTCAGGATCCGGTTTAGGCTTGTATATTTGCCGAGAAGTTTTGAAAAAACTAGACGGAACAATATCAGTGAAATCAGAAGAAGGCAAAGGCACTTCTTTTACAGTAATGGTTCCAAACAGTATTCCTGTGAAATGAAACATATAATTCTTATCGACGACGATTCAATTTCGAATTTTGTGAATTCGCAACTTCTCCTGCAAACCAGGTTTGTGGAAGATGTAAAGTCGATAGAATCGGCAGAAGAGGCCATCGAACATTTTGAAAAAATAAAGCAGGGAACGGAAGGTTTGCCCGATTTGGTGCTGGTAGATATCAGAATGCCTGTAATGGATGGCTTCACTTTGGCGGAAGAATTATTGCAGCGGTTTCCTGAATTAAAGGGAAATGTGCTTTTCTATTTCCTCTCATCTTCTTTGGATCCTAAGGACGAAGAAAGGTCTAACAACCATCCACTTAGCAGCGGGTTTTTAAGAAAACCCCTTTCCAAAGCCTACCTCGAACAGGTTTTTAGGTAAGTCAAGACCCCGATGTAGAGAAAAAAATATCAGCACTTGTTGAATGCTGATGGAATTTTGGATTTAAGCCAATTCTCTTCTATTCCTTTCCTTTTGAAAGTAGAAAGTAAACTCCAAAACTCACGCCGAATCCTGTAAACCAGGAAAGTGAGAAAAGGAAAGAAAGCGCAGGAACCCAATTCCCAACCAAGGCCGCCAATACAGCAATCAGGAGTGAAAACATGGCCTTCATGTTTATGCCACTTCCACCATAAGAAAAAGGACCCTTGGGATTGAAAAGGTCGGCGATTTCAAGCTTGGTTTTCCGAATTAGAAAATAATCGCAAAGAAGCACGCCCAGAACAGGGCCAAGCAGCGCGGAAACAAACATGAGTACTTCGCTGATTTCATTCAGCAGCCACCAGGGGCAACTCAGAATTCCAACAACTCCAGCCAATACACCACCCGTTCTGAAGCTGATTTTTCCGGGCGAGAGATTCGAAATGGCGTAGGCCGGGGCAATAATATTGGCTGCAATGTTTGTACTGAGGGTAGCAATCAACATCGACAATTGTGCGAATACCACTACCCATGGATTTTGAAATCTTGAAACGAGGTTGACAGGATCCCATGGGGCATCTTCACCAACCAGGATATCAGGAAAAGCAATCAGAGCCGCAAAAGTGACGAAGATGCCGGTAAAAGAATAGAACATCATGGTTCCAGGCAAGCCCATAAACTGGCCGATTACCTGGTCGGACTGCGATCGCGCATATCTTGTAATGTCGGAAATGCTGATTGACATGGTTGCCCAAAAACCGACCATTGCAGTAAACCAAAGTAGATAACTCCACAACTGACTCCCCGATTTTGGTGCCTTCTCAGCCTTTACCCAGCTGGAAATGGCATTGTCTTTTTTGAGTCGAATGGACATCGGCCTTGACTCATTTGCCGGTATTTCCAGAATTTTGTTTTCAGGTAAAGCCTGCCAAGAAAATGCTTCCTTTCCGGCCATAAGCATTACAGAATCCGCCCTTGGCTTTCCTGAAGCATCGTTTATCGGGTTTATTTTTAAGAAATGCCGACCGGCAGAATCCTTCAATACCACCGTTTTTTGCTGAAGTTGAGTTCCGGCTTCAAGTACTTTGGAAAAACTTCCAGCCTGTTGATAAGCCCAGATTATTAAAAATACACCAATCAGGATTAGGATGGGTGCTGACCAGTCTTCCAGTTTACGGATGCTTTCTGTGCCATTCCAGACAAACCAGATATTGATCAACCAGAAAAAGCCAAAACAGGAAAATTCCAAAAAAGGTTGCTCACCAACGCCACCTGTCAACGCATTGATAATGGAGAGGATTGCAAGTCCGCCAACCCAAGTTTGAATGCCAAACCAGCCACAGGCAACAATGCCGCGAACCATAGATACAAGATGAATTCCCTTAATTCCGAAGGCGCTGCGGCCGATTACTGGAAATGGAATTCCGTATTTAACACCTGCATGACCATTAAGAACCATCGGTACAGTAATGACCAGATTGGCAAGCCCGATTATGACCATAGAAGCTTGCCAGCTCAAGCCCGAGCGAATCATATAGGAAGCAAGGATATAAGTAGGAATGCAAACGGCCATTCCAACCCAAAGTGCTGCTAGATTCCATTTTGTCCATTTCCGTTCTTTTTGCGGAAGCGGAGCCAGATCTGGGCTATAAAGCGGAGATTCTTGAATGTTATTCATGGCAAAGATTTAGAGGCAGTGATTTTCAATGCGAACCTCCGATTTTTTTATTTGCCTACCAAAGTTTCATTTGTCCGTCATCATCCCCCTGCTGCTCTTGTTCCACTTCGGGCGCGGTTCTTTCAGGCAACAAAATGGCCGAGAGGACTGGCATATTTGAAAGACGATTTCCCATTGCCTTCCAGCCTTTCACATCCACCACTACATCTAAGTCAGAGACCATTTTTGTTGGAGGTGTTTTTTTGTCCTTTCGCGTTTCAATTTCTATCTGAGGATGGGCTTGTGTAGTTGCCAGCCAAAGCTTGGAGTTTTTGCTTTCGGAAATAAACAAATAGCGCTTGTCCAGAGTCTGACTTTCAATCCTGAATCGTTTTACATGCGTATTTCCAGAATCACCTTCTGTGTGAACAGCTGTAACAACCATTTCGGACTCAAATTTTTGGATGAAAAGAATCTGTTCTGGTTCGTAGCGGTTGCTTATTTCAAAACCAGTGAGTTCGTAGCTGCCTTCTTTGTAAACGACAAGGATTTTGTCTGGCCCTTCAAAATTTCCAAGCTTTAAACCGTTTCCTTCCGTATTCAGTCTGCCGATTGTGGCATCAAACCAAATGTCAATTCCGCCAAGGGTACTTACGCCCTGTGACTTTAGGCTGATTTTTCTAACCGGATATTTGGTTAAAATATTTCCTTGACTTTCCCGGCCTTTGATTGTCAGTTCGGCAAAATTAAAATCTATGCCATTGGTTCTTGCCCTTGTTCCAGGTGTATATAAAGCGAAAATTACTTCCGCTTCTCCATTCGGATTGGAGGAGAAATAGGTAATTTTTGAGCCTTTTGCTCCTTTTGTAAGATCGTATTCTTTGTCTCTGGTAATGCCTAGAACTGAAAAACGCTTGGCATAAGTATTTCCTGACGGCGGATCCAGGTAGCAAATGTTGTACACCATTCGCTCGTTGTTTTTGCGGAAAATCCCGACATGAAGAATGTCCTTACCAACGAATACCTTTTCACCGATTTTAATCACTTTCAATTTTCCATTTCGGAAAAACACGATTACATCGTCCATGTCTGAGCAATCGCACACATACTCATCTTTCTTGATTCCGAAACCAATAAAACCTTCCTGTCGGTTGACATATAGCTTTTCATTGTTGGCTACAACAGACTGAGCCTGAATAATATCAAAGGTCCTGATTTCAGTTTTTCTTTCTCGGTCTTTGCCGTATTTTTTCTGTAGGCCTTGATACCAACGAATGGTGTATTGCTTTAGATGAACAAGATTATTCTCAACCTCCTCAAGTTCTGAGGCGAGGTCTTTCATCAATTCATCCGCCTTGAATCCATCATATTTCGAAATTCGCTTAATTCGGATTTCCGTAAGTCGGGCAATGTCGTCGCGGGTTATTTCTCTATAAAATTGTGGTTTATAAGGTTCGAGACCTTTGTCAATTGTATTGATTACTTCCTCCCAGCTTTCACATTCTTCAATATCCCGGTAAATTCGGTTTTCGATGAAGATTTTTTCCAAGGAAGAAAACAGCATTTTCTCCATCAATTCTCCTTTTCGGATTTCCAGTTCACGGCGCAAAAGCTCCATTGTTTGTCTGGTGCAAATCCGAAGAATCTCATTTACTGAAATAAAATGCGGCTTATCGTCGAGTACAATACAGGCATTTGGCGAAATTGAAACCTGACATTGCGTGAAAGCATAGAGTGCATCGATGGTCACATCGGGAGAAACTCCGGGAGCAAGGTGAACTTGAATTTCAACATCCCTGGCGGTATTGTCTATTACCTTTTTGATCTTGATTTTCCCCTCATCCGCGGCCTTCACAATGCTTTCCATTATTGAGGTGGTGGTGGTGCTGAAAGGGATTTCCCGGATGATGATTATTTTTTTGTCGAGGTCTTCAATTTTCGCTCTTACGCGAACTTTCCCTCCTCGCAAACCCTCATTGTAACCGGACGCGTCCATAAGTCCGCCTGTGATAAAATCAGGAAGAATACTAACCGGTTTTCCATTCAGAATATCGACAGAGGCCTCGCAAAGTTCAAAGAAATTGTGTGGCAAGACTTTGGTAGCCAGTCCAACTGCAATTCCTTCTACGCCGTGGGCAAGCAAAAGCGGGAATTTTACGGGCAAGGTAACGGGCTCCCTTTTTCGCCCGTCGTAGCTCATTTGCCATTCTGTTGTTTGGGGATTGAACAGAATTTCCTTGGCGAATTTACTAAGGCGGGCTTCTATATAACGGGCCGCCGCCGCACCATCTCCTGTTCGCATGTCGCCCCAGTTTCCCTGCATGTCTATCAGGAGATCTTTCTGGCCCATGTTTACCATGGCTTCATAAATGGAGGCATCGCCATGGGGGTGGTACTGCATGGTTTGTCCGATGATGTTGGCCACTTTGTTGTAGCGACCATCATCTATCATATCCATTGAATGCAGAATTCTGCGCTGTACTGGCTTAAGTCCGTCTTCCAGCGCTGGCACAGCCCTCTCAAGTATTACATAAGAGGCATAGTCGATGAACCAGTTTTCATAAAGGCCGTCAATGTGTATGACCGGGTTCAGACCGTTTTCTCCCATTTTTTTTATCGATGGTTTTTTTTCTAAAGGTGGCAAAGAAAACGGGCTTTTGGGTATCTACCTTGAAACAATGCACACAAATTTTGAGAATCAGATTTTGTGCCTCAATTTTTAAATCAGCAGCCTTTGTGCCTTTTCTGCTTTTAGAATTCGAGGTTCAAAAAAAAATGGGGTGTCTTTTGCCGGAATAATGCCAAATTTGCACCCGCAAAATTAAGTTGTAAGTAGTGTTCATAAGGAAATTCAGATTATCAGTTCGATTGAAAAAAAATCCATTAACAGCTATCCTGTGCTTGTTGGTGGTTTTTTTTAATTCGTTCGGACAGGGAAAAGAAAATATCCGAAAACTAGACCAGCTTATTGCTTCAGGTCGAAATGCCGAGGCAATTGCTTTGATTGGTAGTTTTTCAAAGACCGGACTGTCAGATCCGGAAGCCCTTTATCTAACCGGAAAATTATATGCAAGCCAGGGCAATTACCGGCTTGCCATCTTATTTCTGAACCAGGCGCTAGAGAAATCCGAGAATTCAGGTTTCGAATTACTTTACCTCCTTGGAGATGTTTTGCACAAATCAAACCAATTTGCTGAAGCGGCAGAATCTTATTCCAGATGCCTTGCTTTTGGGAAGGAGAAGCTTACTGTTGCTGAAAAAATTAAACAATGCAAGCTTGGTGAAAACCTGAAAGCCAATCCTCTTGAGGTTAGAATCAGTAATCTGGGAGTCAATGTCAATTCAGCCGAAAATGAATTGCGGCCCATGGTTAGCCCGGATTTTCTGAGGATGTTTTTCCTTCGGAAAAATTCTGAAACTAAGAGTTCTCAGTTTTTCCAGACTTATAACCATTCGACATGGGAAAAGGCATCTGTTTTTCCGGCATCATGGAACCTCGACAATGCAGGTTTTCATTTTTCGGGAATTTCTCCGGATGGACAAACACTTTATCTAGAATCACAGCAAGGAAAAGGGGATATCTATTTGAGTCAGCTGGAAGGCGGTGTCTGGTCTGCTCCCAAATCTTTTGTTTGGAATTCTCCCCGTTTTGCAGAATCCTCAGTTTCGATTTCTGCAGATGGAAACTTAGTTTTCTTCGTGTCAGACAGGTCTGGAAACAAGGATATTTGGTATTGCAACAAAAAGGGCAATTCTTGGGCAAATCCCCGGAAAACTGGTCCGGAAGTAAATACCAACCGGGAGGAGGAATCTCCATGGCTGGATGCAGATGGACAGTATCTATATTTTAGTTCGAAGGGTCATGAAGGCATTGGAGGCTTCGATATTTTCAGGGTGCCGTTTGAAAAAAATGGTGCAAAGCCGGAGAATATTGGTTATCCAATAAATTCAGCTGGAGATGACATTCACTTTATGCTGATGCCGGATGAAAAAACAGCTTTTTACAGTTCGGTGCGGGATGGTGGACAAGGTGGTTTTGATATTTTCTCTGTAAGAATGAGCATCAGTGGAAGTCCGCAACTATTGCTCTATAAAGGCAGTGTTTCAGACGGTTATGGTTCTCCAGTTGATGCTGCAATTACCATCACAGAAACCGGCCAATCCAAACCCGTTGCGAAGCTTAAGGCAAATCCTGAAACGGGTACTTTTGTTACACTGCTTCCAACTGGAAAATCTTATTCAGTATTGGTAGAAAAGGAGGGGTATCTCTTTTATTCTGATTTGTTGAATCTTCGTGATCAGCCGGTTGACCGTGAATCTGAGCGAAAAATAAAGCTTCAAAAACTCCTTCCCGGCACGAGTCTGATTTTGAACAACATATTTTTCGATGCTGGAAAAAGTAGCCTGAGGAAAGAATCGAGTCCAGAATTGCAAAGGATTCTCCTGATTCTTCGCCAGAATCCTGGAATCAAAGTAGAAATTTCCGGTCATATTGAATCGGGCGGACCAGAGGACATATTGCTTAAACTGACGGAGAACCGCGCCCAGGCAGTAGTCGATTACCTTGTGGCAACTGGAATAAAATCATCAAGGCTAATTCCAAAGGGTTTTGGAAGTTCGAAAACTGGCAAAGAGAAATCAGCTAGTCCTGATCAAAAAGTTGCGCGTACAGAATTCCGGGTTATCAGCACACAATGATGAAGCCACTTGTTTTTTCTTTTCTTCTGCTTATTTTATCAAGCATTGGCCATAATAGTATGGCTCAACTGAACAACCAGGCTTTTTTTTCTGAAGAGAAAGATAGCCTCGAAATTGGGCAGGCCGCCTTATTTGTTGACCACTTAAACTTCACCAAAAACAACGAGTATTTTACCAAAATTACGGATGGGTATACTTTGTTTGGTTTTCAGTTGATGCCAACGGTGAAATACCGTTTCACAAATGGATTTAGTCTTGAGACTGGCGCTTTTCTGAGAAAGGATTACGGAGCCAAGGGTTTCGAAGAATTTGAACCAGTTCTTACTGCCCGCTACAATTCAGGAAAACACAGCATTTTGATGGGAACGCTCGAAGGTGGGCTTCAGCATGGAATGATTGAGCCTTTTTATGAGTTTGAAAATCAACTTATAAGTCGCCTTGAAAATGGACTTCAATGGAAATTTAAAGGGTCTAAGGTAAAAGCAGATGCCTGGATCGATTGGCGTACAATGATTTATGATTACAGTCCTAAACAGGAAGAAGTTTTCGGCGGAATTGTTGCTTCAAGGGAAATTCTTCAGGCAAAAGGATGGAATCTTAGTTTGGATTTTCAGGGAACGGCTTACCACAAGGGCGGGCAGATAGATACAATTCCGAATTCACTGGTTACGTGGTTTCATGCGGCACCGGGTTTTAAATTATTTTACCATCATGCTGATCATGGGTTCTTCCGTGGTTTGGGTCTTCAGGCTTTTGTTCCTGCTTTATTGGACTATTCCTTCAGCAACAAATTGCCCTTCAACAAAACGCTTTCGCCTTATGTCAATGTATCAGCAGATTTTTCGGCTGGTACTTTGATGCTGAGTTATTGGGAATCAGATGGCTTTCAGCATAACAGGGGAGGCCGTTTATATCGAACAGTATCCTCCAGCATTCATCAACCAGGGCGAATTGAAAAACAGAGGCGCTTGCTGATTATCCGCTGGTTAAGTGATTATAAGCTTGGACCGGATATCTGGCTCAGCACCCGAATAGAGCCTTATTTTGACCTTGAAAATAAATTCTGGGAGTTTTCTCATGGCCTCTACATTAATTTCAGGTCAAAAGTTAAGAAACCGAAATTAATGCCTTGATATGCTTGAGATAAAAAACATCACCAAGACTTACAGCAATGGGGTTCGCGCCTTGAACAACATTTCGCTTTCAATTGAACCGGGAATGTTCGGTTTGCTTGGCCCAAATGGGGCTGGAAAATCATCCCTGATGAGGACCATCGCCACCCTTCAAATGCCAGATGAGGGAAGTATCCAATTTAATGGAATTGATGTTTTACGAAACCCATCAGACCTTCGGAAAACACTTGGATATCTGCCACAGGAATTTGGTGTTTATCCAAAGGTTTCTGCCGAAGTTCTTCTCAATCACCTTGCTGTATTAAAAGGGATTAGTCAGGATTCGGACAGAAAAGAGTGGGTAAATTACCTGCTTCAGAAAACAAACTTGTACGAGGTTCGAAAAAAACAGCTTGGGACTTTTTCCGGCGGTATGAAGCAGCGCTTTGGCATTGCCCAGGCATTGCTTGGTAAACCAGCTTTGATCATAGTGGACGAACCTACGGCAGGCCTGGATCCTGCAGAGCGGAATAGGTTTCATAATCTTTTGAGCGAAATAGGGGAGACCACGGTTGTAATTCTATCTACCCATATTGTAGATGATGTGAGCAACCTTTGCTCGGCCATGGCCATAATAAACAAAGGTGAGGTAATGGTTCAGGGCAAGCCGAAGTCAACTTTGGAATTGCTACAAGGAAAGGTGTTCTCGAAAATAGTAGAGAAATCTGCTCTGGAAGGGATCCGAAATGAATTTCGGGTATTAACCTCCAGACTTCTCGAAGGCCGTCCGCTTGTGTATGTTTATTCGGAGGATTCGCCAGGCGAGGGATTTGAACCTGTTGAGGCTGGACTAGAGGAAGTCTATTTTTACCACATAAATGCTTGAGAAACCCGTGGAGAAAAAAAAGGATTTAAGCAGCGTAAGTGAAGAGGGATTGATTCATCTTGGAAACCGTCGCGTTGCGGTCATCACTGCAGAGTGGAATCCAGATGTCACATTTGCCATGAGAGATGCAGCGATTGAATTTTTGCATCAATACATTGAGCCCGACAACATCATTTCGCGGCTTGTTCCCGGAAGTTTTGAGTTGGTGAACGCTGCTGCGAGAATGTTGTCTTCTGAAAATATTGACGGAGTTATTGCAATTGGTTGTGTGATTCAGGGAGAGACGCCTCATTTTACATTTATTTCTCAAGCCGTTGCCAATGCGATTGCAAACCTGAACATCAGCACTGGCAAGCCCGTCATTTTTGGTGTTCTTACCACAAATACGCCTGAACAAGCATTGGAAAGGGCAGGTGGAAAGCATGGAAACAAAGGCACCGAAGCCGCCGCGGCACTCGTAAAAATGCTAAATTTTCAATTTTAGATTAAACATCTTGGATTTCGTGCCGAATTAATTTGGCATTAATCATCCGAAACTTATTTCTTTGCATCCTTACCAAATTCAGTTAAGAAAATTATGTCAGACATTGCCAGCACAGTAAAAGCCATTATCGTTGAAAAACTAGGAGTAGAAGAGTCAGAAGTAGTGATGGAGGCTTCTTTTACAAATGATCTTGGAGCAGATTCTTTGGATACAGTAGAACTTATCATGGAATTCGAAAAGGCATTTTCCATTTCAATTCCGGACGATCAGGCTGAAAACATTCTGACTGTAGGCCAGGCCATTGCATATCTAGAGGCCAATACAAAGTAGGATAAAGCTTTTTTCCTTTCGCCCAGATGCAGTTGAAGAGGGTTGTAGTGACCGGGTTGGGAGCAATCTCCCCACTCGGCAACAGCGTAAATGATTATTGGAAAGGCCTCGTTGCTGGAAAAAGCGGCGCAGGACCGATAACCCGATTCGATGCCTCAAAATTCCGGACCCGCTTCGCATGTGAGGTTAAGGGTTTTGATGCAGGAAAGTATCTTGATAGGAAGGAAGCCCGTAAAATGGACCCATTTGTCCATTATGCGATTGCATCTACAGACGAAGCCGTAGCAGATTCTGGCATCACGCCTGAATCAGTCGATTTTAATCGCGTCGGCGTTATTTGGGGCTCAGGAATCGGGGGACTCCTAACTTTCCAGGAAGAGGTTCTCAACTTTGGGAATGGCGATGGAACCCCCCGATTCAACCCCTTCTTTATCCCAAAAATGATTGTGGATTCCAGTGCGGGACTCATTTCAATTCGAAATGGTTTCCGGGGTCCAAATTATTGTACTGTTTCAGCTTGTTCGTCATCCAATAATTCAATCATCGATGCCTTTACTTATATAAGGACTGGTAGGATGGCTGTGTGTGTAACAGGAGGCTCTGAGGCCGCTGTTACCATTGCAGGAGTTGGAGGTTTTAATGCATTGAAAGCCATGTCTGAACGAAATGATGATCCGGAAAAAGCTTCCAGACCATACGATCGGGACAGAGATGGTTTTGTACTTGGTGAAGGAAGTGCAGCGCTCATTCTGGAAGAATATGAGCACGCGGTAAAGAGAGGTGCTAAAATTTATTGTGAAGTTGTAGGTGGTGGAATGTCTTCTGATGCTTATCACATTACGGCCCCACATCCAGAAGGACTTGGATTTTTGCTGATGTTAAAAGATGCCCTTCGAGATGCAGAGTTGGATCCATCAGCCATAGATTACATTAATACCCACGGAACATCGACGCCATTAGGCGATCCTTTGGAACTAAATGCAATCCATGAAGTATTTGGAGAGCATGCTTTTCAAATGAACATTTCTTCCACAAAGTCAATGCACGGCCACCTTTTGGGTGCAGCGGGTGCTATGGAAGCAGTGGCCTGTATTATGGCCATTCAAAATCAAACTGTTCCTCCTACAATCAATCTCGATAATCTTGACGAGGTAATTGATCCCAGATTCAACCTCACGCCCAATGTTGCTCAAAAAAGAAACATACGGTATGCGATGAGCAATGGTTTTGGTTTTGGAGGTCACAATGCAGCAGTTATTTTAAAAAGAATGGACTGACTTGTTTTCCAAGCTGTTCAATTTATTTAAAAAATCCGGTGGAAATTCCGGTTCCGAAAGGGAATTCTCTCATTCTGTTTTTTTACTTACAGGTTTTAAGCCTATAAACTTAGACTTGTTTCGTTTGGCGACTCGCCATTCTTCAGCAGTGCAAGGCAAAGAGCATAATGAGCGACTCGAATACTTAGGGGATGCTGTTCTTGGTCTTATTGTTGCAGAATTCCTTTTTAAAAAATTTCCTTTTAGAGAAGAAGGTTTTCTCACAGAAATCAGAAGTAGAATCGTAAATGGTGATCATTTGGCTCAGCTTGCAAGGAAAACAGGCTTAAGTAGTATCATTGATCATGACAGAAAGCAGCGTAATAATTTGATGGTCAGGTCGTCTATGCACGGTGATGCTTTGGAGGCTTTGGTTGCGGCTGTTTATCTAGACCAGGGTTTTGACCGATGCCGGCAGTTTGTTTTAGAAAAACTGATTCAACCCCATTGTGACATTGATGCAATAATTGAGCAAAATGTTAATTTTAAAAGCCAGCTCATTGAACTTGCTCAGAAATCAAATAAAAAGGCAAGTTTTGAAATCAAGGGCGAGTCTGGGAATGCCCACAATCGATATTTCTATGCGGAGGCAATTGTAGACGGAGAAGTTTTAGGGACTGGGAAAGGCCTCAGTAAAAAGAAAGCGGAGCAGGCTGCTGCTGAGGATGCTTTAAAATTCCAGATTAAAAAATAATCTGTTTCAGATTTTTAGTTCTGTCTGCAGTTTGAGATTTTACTCTGCCTCGCAGAAAGTTTGTTTTGTGAAGTTTTATTCCTTTTCTGGATATTAATCAGAAGTTTAAACTGCTAAGAGTTAAAAAGGAATTACCAAATTGCAGAACAAACCAATTGAATTGATATAATGGCAAATTTTGGTCCATTTCATCGGACAATGCGCAAGAACAGCAGATCTTGGGCCTGGTTATTCTGGTTTCTGGTTCTATTTTCTTTTACTTTTTGTCTGAGCTTTAGATGGGGATTTGTGCCGCCTTTGGGGAGTTTTCTTAGTCCTTTTGAAGGTGCATGGCGGTCAATTGAACAACCTTTGCATTCACCTGGTGTAGTAAATCTAAAAGGCAGAGATGGAGAAATTGAAATTTTGTTGGATGAAGATTTGATTCCACATATTTCGGCCGTTTCTCAACGGGATCTTTTTTATGCCCAGGGGTATGTAACCGCCTGCCACAGGCTTTGGCAACTTGATTTTCAAACCCGGGCAGCAGCCGGACGGTTGTCAGAGGTGATTGGTCCTAAAACTTTAGAAATGGACCGTTTTCAAAGGCGTTTTGGAATACCGGAAGCAGCAAGAAAATCAACTGCACACATGATGCAGGATTCTGAATCAAGAACAATCTTATTTGCGTATTCTGAGGGAGTTAATGAAGCAATCGGGCAGTGGCCAAGAAGAGGACTTCCTCTGGAATTTAAAATTCTTGATTATCAGCCAGAACTATGGAAACCAGAAAATTCAGCCCTTTTGCTGAAGCAGATGGCTTATACACTTACAAGCCGCTCCGACGATCTGGCAATGAATCTGGCAATGGAGAAATATGGTAAATCTGTTATGGATCAATTGTTTCCGGATTTTATGTTTGAGGAAGAGCCAATCATTCCAAGGAAAACAAAATTTAATTTTAAACCTCTTGATGTGCCCAAAGTGCCTCTTTCACTTGGGTGGACGGATACAACTGATGAGAAAATACCTGTAAGTAATATGTCGGTACTGGAAGATGACAATGGCATTGGTTCGAACAACTGGGCTGTTTCAGGAAGGAAAACAAAATCCGGCTACCCCATTCTGGCGAATGATCCTCACCTTTCTATGAAGATGCCATCCACCTGGTATGTCGCCGAACTGAAAGCGCCTGGTTATCATGTGATGGGCGCCAATATTCCCGGAGCCCCCGGAATAATTTCAGGTTTCAATAAGGAGTTTTCATGGGGAATTACCAATGCTTATCCGGATGTGATGGATTGGTATGAATTGAGTTTTAATGATAAGTCCTGTAGCCATTATTGGATGAATGGGCAATGGATGAAAACGATGAAGGTGCGGGAGGAAATTCGGATTAGGGGCGAAGAAGCGGTTGTAGATGAGGTTTTGTGGACCCAATCAGGACCTCTTGTTTATCGAAAAGGCGAGAGCCCATTGCATAAATTTGTTCCTAATGGATGTGTTTTGCGATGGGTAGGACATGAAACAGGCAATGAATTGAAGGCATTCATTGGGCTTGGGAAGTCCAAATCGGTGAAAGATGTTTCGAAAGCCCTAGAAACCTTTGCATGTCCTGCCCAGAATTTTGTTGCTGCTGATGTTTCTGGAAATATTGCCATGTTTGCCCAGCAAGGTAAAATTCCGCTTCGTTGGAAAGAGCAGGGGAAGTTTCTCTTGCAGGCTGGTCAGGCTGAGCATGCATGGCAAGGCTGGATTCCCCAAGATCATTTGCCGGCTATTACGAATCCGGAATCTGGTTTTGTTAGTTCTGCCAATCAGGTGCCGGCAGATTCATCGTACCCTTATTACCTCAACTGGAATTATTATTCTCTGGAAAGAGCGAAGCGAATCAATCAGGTGCTTGCATCTGAATCCGCTTTTGATTTGAAGTCAATGCAGAATTTGCAGAATGACAATCTGAATTTGTGGGCGATGAAGGTTTTGCCTCAAATGTTGAAAGTAGCAGGAATAGGCAATATCCTAAGTGCGGAACTTGCAAAATGGAATTATCGGAATGATCCAAATGAAGTAGGACCAGGAATTTTCGAAAAGTGGTTTCAGTACTGGATGGAATTGGCTTGGTCGGATGATTTTGGAGACGGGCTTCGATATCCTGACAAGCATGTAAGCTGGCAGATTTATCTTGAGAAAGACAATTCATCTTGGTTTGATATACGAAAAACCATAGAGTCGGAAACCGGCTCTATTCTGATCAAGCAGGCGCTTAAAATGGCAAATGACACAATGGTAGCCAAGTATGGCTCTTTGCCAGATAATAGAAAGGCATATCAATGGGGTAATGTAAAGGCAACCACAGTGGACCACATGGCCCGAATTCGTGGATTGGGCAGTGGGATTTTGTCCATCGGTGGCGGGAAAGATATTGTTAATGCAACTTCTACCCATGTTGGACAATCATGGAAAATGCTTGTTCAACTTGGTCCAATGCCTCAGGCACTGGGCATTTATCCAGGTGGCCAGTCTGGAAATCCGGCATCAGTTTATTACGATAATTTCACTGAAACATGGCACAAGGGGCAGTACAGGAAGCTGAAATTCAGACTTTAGATTCAGGTATTTACCCAGTACTTGACCTTTTGCCACCGCAATTAAATTTGAGGAGGAAGGACGATTTAATAGAAGTACACGACAATTTGCGGAAGAAATGGTTGCTGCTTACGCCAGAGGAATGGGTGAGGCAGCATGTGGTTCACTGGCTACTTACCCAAACCAAATTCCCGGACAAATTGATTTCCATTGAGCGAGGTCTCAGGGGCAGGAGGGGAGGACGAACCGATGTGCTTGGGCATGACCGTGAAGGCCGGGTTTTACTTTTGGTTGAATGCAAGGCTGCAACAGAATCCATC
>CAMDMI010000033.1 GCA_945902135.1 Spirosoma fluviale | reverse complement strand
AGGTCCACCAAGATGCGGTGGGCGGTGAAAGCGTAGGAACGTTATTACAGAAATCCATTTTAAGTAACTTTTAAGGGCGTGACCCTTCATGTCCAGCGAAAACGCTGTCCATTCAGGGTCGGGCTGTCCGCTCCAATTCCTCACCATTTTTCCCATTTTCAATGGCACAAAATGGTTTCGGGATTTCCGCTTCCATCCCTCACGCAGCACAGTTTTTGATGAACCTTCCGCTAAAAACCTGTAGACTACGACCCGATACCTGTTTCCGGTTGCTGCTGAAAATGGGGCGGGGCTCTGCCCCGTTCCAGCTATTCTGTGGCCTGCGGCCAATTTATGCACAAAAGCCAGAGGCTTAGCAGTATACCGAACCACTTGCTCTTCCTGATTTGAAATCAGGAAGCTAAACGCTGTTTTCGGTGCTACTAGTTCAGGATTTGAAATCTCGAACAGCGGGCAAAAATCCGCAAAATCCATCCATCCACGTCACCCGTGATGGAGACAAAAAATGCAGAATCGCTGATGAATCGGATTTCGCAGAATACATAGATTAATTCCAACTTTGCCTGGGTTGGCTTAAAAAAAACCTTATAAATGACAGCATGGGCAAACACATGGGTTTGCCCCTACTTGAATCCTCTGCTAACAAACCCAAAAATCCGCGAAATAACTCAATCCGATCAATCCGTGATGCAGATAAAAGGCAGAAACACAGATGAAACGGATTAATTCCAAAAATCCTTGGTTCGGCCCAGGATAAAAACCTTTTTCAATAATTCTGCTTCTGATGCCAGAATCCAGTAATGAAAACATGACTCAGGTTCTCATCAAAAACATATAAAATAATGTAGGGGAACCGCCTGCCTATGCATTTTCTAAGCGGTGGTCTAAAAACTGGAAAAATTTCGGGTCTTGACTGAATTCTACTTAGGGACTGCTCAACATCGGAGAGAAAGTCCATTCCCAGGCCTGGTGCCTGATTTTCGTACCAAAATGCAGATTCCTCCAAAGCAATTGATGCTTCAGTGGAAACATCAACTTTTACCATTCTGGATTTTTTCCTTCAAATCTTTCAGCACTTGAAAAGCATCCTTTGAATACAATTCCGGTTCTTCTTTCATTTTTTCCAAGCGGTCCAAATTGGCTAAATATTCACTTTCAGGGATTGAAAAATCCTTTAAACCCAGAAGCTGATTGATGATTTGTTCTACAAAAAGCCGATCATCATTGCTAAGCTTATGCCATTTTTCTTCTACCGACATTCTGATTTTCTTTTTTACAAATTTAGCGGATTCCGTTTTTCAGATACTTCATTTCTGATAATTCCCTGCAACAAAATTCAGCTTGCAAGACTTTTCCAGGCATCGCCCAGACAATCCAAAAGATGCGAAGGCAAAACAGCTTGCTGACCCATTTTTTCTGCAGCCAAATCACCTGCCAGTCCATGCAGATAAACACCGAGCAGACAAGACTCCAAGGCTGAATAACCCTGTGCAAGTAGCCCTCCAAGAATTCCAGTTAATACATCGCCGCTTCCACCTTTTGCCATGCCCGGATTGCCGGTAGAGTTGTTCCATATTTCACCATCTGGGCTACAAATGAGCGTGAATGCACCTTTTAGAATTAAATACACCCCGAAATCCATGGCAAATTTTCTAGCAGCTTTTTCGCGTTCATAATCACTGCCGGAAAAGGAGGCTATTCTGGAAAATTCTTTCGGATGGGGCGTCAGAATAGAACCAAATGGAATTTTTGCAAGGTTTTGGGGATTGGCCGCCAAAAGATTAAGTGCATCAGCATCCAAAACCAAAGGTACCTGAGATTTTTCAAGCAATTCGAAAAGCACATTACCCGTTTCAGCACTTTGACCGATGCCCGGGCCAATGGCAATTGCCTTGAATATCTCAAGAGGAGGAAGACTTGAGATTGTGAAAGGCTCTCGGTCAACAATCACCAAAGCTTCCGGCACAGCAATCTGCAAAACATCCCTTCCACAAGCAGGCGACATAACAGATACAAGTCCCACACCTGAACGAAGCATTCCTTTTGCCGCCAAAATAGCGGCGCCCATTTTACCTTCCGAACCTGCGATTAACAAACCATGCCCGAAGCTGCCTTTATGTGAAAACCGCTGGCGCTTTTTAATGATGGGCTTTATATCGGATGCTTCCAAATAAAACCTTGGAGAGGATGAGGGTTCTGGTAAAATCAGGCCGATATCCAGCACAGAAAAATCCTTTACATACTGTTCCGAAGAAGGAAGAAAAAAGGCTGGCTTTGGAGAATGAAAAGTAAAAACATGGTCAGCCATAAAAGCGATACTTCCTTCCGGCATTTCATTCAGGAGTCCGCTGGGCAAATCCACTGCAATGCGCGAATAAGTGAACTTGTTCATTTCTATGATAAATTCCCTGACAGGCCCCTCAATGGGTCGATTAATTCCTGAACCAAAAACTGCATCAATTAAAAGGTCCGTTTCAGGATTTAAAACGGCAAGTTCTTCCGGGGTTCCATGAATTATCTGGACTGATTCGGGCAAACGCCGGAGATTTTCAATTCGATCCGGACTGCAGGTCCATTCAAGCTTTGGCAGGAAAACAGAAATCTGGCAAATGGGACTAAGAATCCGGGCCAGGGCGAGGCCATCGCCACCGTTGTTTCCTGGTCCGCATACCACCAAAACCCGCTGCATGGCAAGAGGAAACCGCTGGCGAATGGCCTCGGAAAGGGCCAATGCGGCCCTTTCCATCAGCTCCAAAGAGCTGATGCCCTGGCCCTCGCAGGTGAGACGGTCTGCAATGGCAACTTCCTCAGGCAACAGTATTCGCATGAACCAGAGAATTATGTACAATTCGTTTATCCATCATCCAAAACCAAATGGGCGGACAAAGTGCGATGTAGAACATTCCAAAATAACCAAAGGGTAAGCGATGCGGACTTTCCATTGACTCAAGTTCCGGATAAGGTACGGAAGCTTGAAGATGGTGATGACTGTGTCGGCTGAGTTCAAAAAGCGAAAACCTTGAGGCAATCGAATCCGACTGCCAGGCATGAATGGCGGATAGTTTTTCACCATCATTCCTCAGCAAACCATAATGCTCGATGTAATTTACATACTCAAGCAAAAAAATGGCCACCAAACTTTGCAGCAGATATGCAAAGGCAAGCCATTTGCCAAAATAAAAAAGACCCGCAAAAAATGTGACTTGCAAAAGGCCTGTGATTACCACAAAATTGAATCGATGGCCTCCTATTTTCAAACTGGGCTTTCGTAGCTCGATTTGGAAAGCAGACCACCACTGACCAGGAATTGTACGAAACAAAAAACTGTAAAATCCTTCACCTAGCCTGGCCGTTGCCGAGTCCTTTTCGGTGGCCACCCTCGCATGGTGACCAAGCCGATGTTCAATAAAAAAATGGGAATAAAAACTGACAAATAGATTGCAAACACCCAGAAACCGAAAAAACCGCTGCTTCCTATGAATTAACTCGTGCGCAGTATTCAGTCCAAGCAAACCCGAATTGAGCCCGGTAGAAATGGCGGCAGTCCAGCGATGCGGACCCACAATCTGAGCACTTCCAATTCCATAAAGCAAGCTTCCAAAGCAGAGCACATTTACCACCACAGCCAAAATCAACCAGAAATCAGGAATGGCATGGTCAAGCTCTGGATTTTGACTCGAGTTGTTTGGCAAAAGCAAATCGATCAGCACAAGTAAACCCAGCGTAAAAACCATGTTGGCAGAACTTGCAATTCCACCATGAAGGTTTCCAAAAAGCACCATGATGGCTGGCAGAAAACCTGCGAGATATCGAAATGCAAACCGGTATTCAATCTTAGAATCCGAGGCCATTATTTTTAATATTCCTTAAATCAGAGATGGTCATAAAAAAAGAAGAGGCAGACCCGTTTTAGCGCGTTCTGCCTCTCCCCTGTTTTAGCAAGCCTATTTGTTGTTGGCCACGGTTTTATCCTTAAACTTTTTAATCTGAATTTTGAGTGCTTCTACAGCTTCATCTGCTGCAGCCTCAAAACTGGAACTGGTTTCTTTTACAAAAAGTGTGTGCCCGGGTACCGCAATTTTAATTTCCAATACCTTATTTTCATGGGCCACCGAATCCTTGTTGATTCTAAGAAAAACCTCCCCTCCCGTAATTTTGTCATAAAAGGTATTGAGTTTTTCAGCCTTCTTCTGGATGTAGTCTAACAGTTTCTGATCGGCGTCAAAATGGATTGAATGCATTTGCAGTTTCATAGGCGTTGAAATTTATTAAATGTTAAACTTGATTTGAAGACTTTGTTGATTTGGCTCTTGGATGTGCCTGTCCATAGGCCTCCTTAAGCCGGTTTACAGAATTGTGTGCATACACCTGAGTGGCGGCAAGCGAACTATGTCCCAATAGATCCCGGATTGCTCCGATTTCAGCACCGGCATTCAGCAAATGGGAGGCAAAAGTGTGACGAAGTACATGGGGACTTTTCTTCTTTTCTGTGGTAACAATGGATAAATACTTTTTTACAATGCGCTCGATAAAAACAGGATAGGCTGGTTTGCCTTTGTCGGTTACAATCAGAGATGCTACACTTATTTGGTTCGGAAGGGAATCAAGCTGTTTTATGTACTCCTGTAAAAGTGTGATCAGATTACCATGAATAGGTATCCATCTTTCCTTGCTCCTTTTTCCAAATACCAGAATTCGGGCATCTGTAAAAGAAATTGACTCTCGCTTCAGGCCAGTGAGTTCTGATAAACGCATACCGGTTCCGTAGAGTAGTTCCATAACCAATCGATCCCTCGTTCCTGCAAAGTCAATAGAAAATTCGACAATGCCAAAGAGATTTTCCATGCCGGTTTCCCTGACCCAAACGGGCAATCTAGCTGGTTTTTTCAGTGACCTGATGCTGGTCATGGGATGGGCTTCAATTTTTCCTTCTCTTCTAAGGAAATCATAAAAAGCCCTTAAAGTTGAAAGTTTGCGGTTGATGGAAACTGAAGCCAAATCCTGTTCGCCCAGATCCATAATCCATTGGCGAATTTCTTGTTTTCCAGCCGCCTCAGGCAGGCCAAATGAATTCTCCAATAACCAACTTGAGAACTGATTCAGATCAGTTTCATAGGCTATTAGCGTATGCGCTGAACGCCGTTTTTGGTATCGAAGATATTGTAAAAAAAAAGTGACCATTCTCTTGCGAAAATGGCCACATTATCTGGAATGATTTCTAGAAAATCACATTATTTCTTTCTCCTGCATTTCCTGCTTATAAACGGCGCGAATGATTTCATTGCGACGGGCAACAGATGGCTTGGTAAATGCGGATCTTCTCCTTAGTTCTCTAAGCACTCCTGTTCTTTCAAACTTCTTCTTGAAACGCTTGAGAGCCTTGTCGATTGATTCGTTTTCCTTAATTGTAATTACGAGCATGTCTTTATCAAATGGAGTGCAAAAGTATGATGCTTAATTTAGTGATGCAAGGAGAATATTATTTATTTTCTGACTTGGCTGGCTTCACATTCAAGACCTCCACTTCAAACACCAATGCTGCATTGGCTCCGATTGGAGAACCAGGCGCACCACGCTCACCATAAGCCAGTTTGCTCGGAATAACCAGGGTAGCTTTGGTCCCAACTGGAAGAAGCTGCAAGCCTTCATCCCAACCCGGAATCACCATTCCCATACCTACAGGAAATGAAAACGGCTGATTGCGCTGTCTGGAACTGTCGAATTCTTTGCCACTTTCAAGCAGAGTTCCAACATAATGTACTTCAATGGTATCACCTGGCATCGCTTTCACACCAGTTCCTTGTTGCGTAACCACATAATGTAATCCACTTGCCGTTTTCTGAAGATTAAGCGACTTTTTCTTTCCGTATTCGCCAATCGCCTTCATCTGATCTTTTTCGGCATTGGCAGAATCGGTGACCTTCAACATCTTCACGGTGTACTTCACCTTTGAACCTACCGGAAAATAGGGAGGCCTGGAAGATACTGGTTGACCTTTCATGAGCGAATCACTCGAAACCAAAAATACAGCTGAATCGCCTTCAGACATCATCATCAATCCATCTTCAAGACCACCTTTCATCACAGAGGCCGCTAATTTAGTTGTGAGAGGATTTCCAGATTTGTAAGTAGAATTCAAGATTGAATCCTTTTCAGTTGAAATGACAAAATGAAGCGTAATAAAGTCCCCAACCTTGGCAAGTGGACCATCTTCATCTTGTAAAATTTCATATTGAAGACCGAATTCGGTGGTCTTTTTTCCTCCTCCCATTTTATCGCAGGAGAAAAGGATGAGGGATGCGAGGGCGGGCGCTAAAAAGGCCCTGAATTTGTTTTTCATTTTATCAGGATAAGGTATTGTTTTCGTAATTTAAATAAGCAGAAACGAGGTCATTTCTGTTTTCGTTGACGGCATTCAGAACCTGAACGAGCGTTTCATCAAGAGAAACCTCTGATTTTCCACCCGCTGCATTTTTATGGCCGCCACCACTGAAGTACTTTCTGGCAAAGGCATTTACATCAAAATCTCCTACAGAGCGAAACGACATTTTTACCATGTCTTTTCTGTCGATTATAACTATGCCCATCACTATCCCACGAATTGAAAGGGCATAATTCACAATGCCTTCGGTATCACCGGTATCGACATTGTATTCACGGATTTCATCTCTGGTGATGGCGATATAGGCTGTATGCAACTCAGGAATTACCTGAAGCTTGTCCTTTAAAACAAAGCCCAGAAACCGAAGTCTGTTCAGATGATTGTTGTCGTAAACCAACTTATGAATCCTCGATGGATTTACACCGGTTCGAAGCAAATCTGCCACAATCAAATGAACGGTTCTGTTGGTACTCGGATGCCGAAAAGATCCGGTATCGGTAACCAAACCCGCATAGAGACACTCAGCAATGGGCACATCAATCATCGAATGATCGCCCAATAGCGTGATAAAATCGAAGATTAATTCAGCTGTGGCTGCGGCCTTTGTGTCCCAAAGTTTGTAATCAGCAAAATCATCCGGTTGAAGATGATGGTCAATCATGATTCTGGTGGCTGTACTTTCTTTGATCCAGTCGCCCAAATCATTTATCCGTCCAAGACTGTTGAAATCAAGGCAAAATATCAGATCAGCTTCAAGAAAAATAGCTTTCAGATGCTCGGATGGCTTTTTCGGATCAAATGCCTTCACGGTTTTTTCACCCGACATCCAATTCAGAAAATTCGGATAATCTGAAGGCGTAACCACCTCAACATTGTGTCCCTTTTTTCTGAGATAAATGGCAAGCGCAAGCGAAGATCCAAGTGCATCTGCATCGGGCTTGTGGTGCGTGGTAATGGCAATTTTTCTTGGCTTGGCAAGAATTTCGATTATGGCTTTAAGGTCTTCTGCTGAAAGCAAATGATGAGGAAGAAATTCCTGCAGACCGGTTACTTCGGGGCTAACTTGCAAGTGGTTCATGGTTTTCTGTGCCATTTGGCACTTCGTAAACCTGGCCTTCGATGGCCAGAACTGTATTTGAAAAATTGGTTGATGCTTCTTCTAAAACCAGAGACACATCCTGATACCGCGAGGAAAAATGTCCAAGAATGAGTTTTTTCACATGATGCCGTTCGGCAAACATAGCAGCTTCTGAAGCAGTAGAATGAAAAGTTGCTTCTGCTCTAGCTTGCATTTCGTTGGTAAAGGTGGCTTCGTGGTAGAGTAGATTGCAATTTTCCACCACTTTACATTGCTTTGAAAGTACTCGGGTATCTGCTGCGTAAATGTATTTTCGGGGCACCAATGGTGGAGTAGCCAATTCGGAATTGGCCCAGAGTTTTCCGTTTGAATCTACCACATCAAGGCCATCTTTTAGTTGAAGCATTTGCTCACGACTAAGGGTCTCAGGAAGTTTTTCCCGAATAATTTTATGGCGTCTCTGCTTCTCAGCGAATACAAATCCAAAACATGGAATCCTATGGTTCATTTCCATGCTTGTTACCTGAATGTCTTCATTCTCAAACAACAACTGCCCGTCTTCCACAATCCGCTGAAAGTGGATCTGGTAATTCAACACACTGTCGGAATGCTTGAGCTGAAGACTGATGATTTCATCCAAACCGGAAGGGCCGGAAATATATAAATCATCGGTCCTTCCCTGAAGATGAAAAGTAAAAATGAGACCCATGAGACCAAGGTAGTGGTCGCCATGCAAATGACTGATAAATATGTGGTTGATGCGGTTGTAGCGAACCTGGTGCCGAAGCATTCTCAGTTGTGTTGCTTCTCCGCAATCCACCAGGAAAAGGTTTTGATTGCTGTTCACCACCTGTGAAGTATGGTGCCGCCCAAAGGCGAACGATGCTGAATTACAGCCCAGTATTTTGACTTCGAAAATCAAATTCAGTCCTCCTGAGAATCAGCCCGAAGCTGCTTTTCAATTTCATTGAACAAGACTAGATCCACTGCTTCTTCAAGGGTTGGAACAATGCTAAGCACGGTATCAAGCTGGGAGATATGAATTAGTTTTGCAACATGGTCACTAAGTCCACACAGAATAAAAGATCCGTCCTTATCCATTGCCAGCCTGTTTCCAACCAGAATCGAACTTAATCCACTGGAATCACAATAACGGACTTGGCTCATATCGAAAATCATATTCTTCTCGCCATCATGAAAACCTGTAATGAAGGTAGCCTTCACTTCCCCCGAAATGGTGGCGTCCAGCTTTTCGTTGGCCAGTTTTACAATGGTGTACTGGTCTTTCTGGATTGATTCTGCCTGCATCATCTTTAATTCCTTATGCTCGATTTACAAGGACAAATATATTTTTTTCTATCCGGCCTGCAACACTTCTTATTAAAATTTGCCTAAGCAAAATCAATCTAAATCACTAACAAATAACAATTTAAAGCTTTAAAATTTCTTTTATGAAAACCAATCTTCCAATAAAGAAAAATCAAATCGCTGCGTTTTTAGCCATCTCTAAGCATTAGTCAGCAAAGCGTAAGGTTCTTTTGCAGAAGCCGCGCTTTATTAAAATGCGCTTTTTCAGGTAATTGGATGGAAACAAAAAGTGAAATTCAAAGGCAGCGGTAGGCTTTATTAAAGTCTGTTTTTCAGTGGATTTGGTGCGGATTTTAAGATTGAAACCACTCCCATAACAAGCCCAAATCTGGAGCCAGATGGCAAAAAGCACAAGTCCCATTTTTGCGTATTTCACCCACAAATCATTCCTCATCTCCTGCCCTGCTTGAATCTGGAACTGTTTCATTTTCAGGACTTGGACAATTCAGGCAGCGTAGTTTGTTTCCTCTTACTGTCCACAACTTACTGGTGATATCCATTTCATCAAATCCTTCGGGAAGTTCATTTTCGAGCATATCCAGAATTTGAGAATCAAGGGTAAACTGCTTTCCTTCCGGCAGAAACAAGGTCATTTCAAGTCGTTGAGCCCGATAAGGCGCATCCTTTTCGACTTTCAAAAAAGTGTCAAAAATCAAACTGGAATCCACCTGAACCACAGAAAAGGATGCCGATTTTGCATTGGTCCGAGCCTCAGAAAGCTTGCCTCCCTGCGCCCCGAATTTCTGAACCAAAAGGGCTTTATCGCCATTATAAGACTTGATTTTCAGACCCAAAGGGAAATATTGAGTTTCTGTTGGCTCCTCATCGGTTTGGTTGGCAAGAATTGAAAGTTGACTGTATTGGGCCGGAAATTCAATACGCTTTTCAACATATCCATCTTTTGAAAAAGAAGCGATTTTAGGAGCGAGCAAAAACCCGGTTCCAAAAGCGGAAACTAAAAACAAACCCACCAGACTAATTGCTACAATGGGCCCAAGCACAAAGCGTTTCATTGCCAGACTTAGTCCGGCCAGTACAATAAAAATAACTGGAATCAGCGCTGCAAAACCACCAAATCCAATCAACCATGGAGAAAGTTCGGACGCAATTCTATCAACAGGCAAATCGCCCATCTGAATGTGGTACTGAGAAGCGCTTATTAAACCAAGCAGACTGAGAACCAGCACAACAATGGCAAAACCAAACGAACCACCAATGATCAAAAGAATTAAGGCAGTAAAAATCCGTATGGCATCCACCACAAACATCAACAATGGCCCAATACCGGTTAAAACCCTTGAAATCAAGCGAAAAGGAAATAGCAAAACTTTGGTCAGGGTATTTTCAGGCGCTTTGGGATCTGAAGAAATCCGCTTTTTAATCTGTTCTTCGATGCTATTCAAATTTACCTGATTTCCCTCCATCCGGATTTCATCCGAAATAGAATTTGCTTCAGGTGTAATCAGCCATAGGATGATATAAAGTAAAATTCCACTTCCACCCAGAAAAAAACCAAGGACAAACAAAACCCGAATGAGTGTCGGATCTATGTTGAAATAAGTACCAATGCCACCGCAAACCCCTGCAAGAACTTTTTCTCTGCGGCTTCGAAAAAACTGACGGAATTTTCCTGGATTGTCCAAACCCTTGGCCGCTGGCAATGCAATCCATAGGACCAGATAAAGCAAAATCATAGGCCCAACCAGATGGGGAATATACGGAAGGAAGCCGAATGTAATTCCCAGAAATCCGAGACGAACCCAGAGCGGATTTAATTCAAAATATGCCGCAATGCCAGAGCAAACACCACCAAAAACTTTATGGTCATCATCCCGACTAAGTCGGCGTGCCTGGCTTGTGGTTTCTTGTTGCTGAAATTCCCTGCCGGAAGTTTGACCCTGATGTGCAGATTCAGTTTGAGAAAACTTTTCTTCCTCACCCGCCTCGCCGCGAATTGCATCAATTGTTCCCACCTGGTTCATGACAGATTGAACATCCTTGATTTCAATGGCCTGCCGGGAAGTACCGAGCATTTTGCTAAAAAGCTCTGCGATTCGGGATTCAATATCAGACTGAATTTCAGGCCCGCCTTCGATGCCCGAAAAGTGATTGCGAACAGAATCCAGATATTGCTTCAATACCTGAAAAGCATCTTCCTCAATGTGGAAGACCATGCCGCCAATGTTGGCTGTTATTGTCTTTTTCATAAACGCAGGATTAATTGGATTTAGGAGAATTTCGGAGGATGCGTGTTTTGGCCATGATGCTGCTTACCGAGCTTGCCATTTCTTGCCAGGTAGTTTCCATCCCATCAAGAAATTGCCTTCCTGTTTCTGTGAGCATATAATATTTACGAGGCGGACCGGAACTCGATTCTACCCATTTGTAATCCAGGTAACCGGCATTTTTAAGTCGGCTGAGCAAGGGATAAAGGGTCCCTTCCACCACCATCATGCGGGCTTCAGTCAGTTCGGTCAGCATATCAGAAGTATAAACCTCCCCTCTTGAAATAATATCAAGAATGCAAAGCTCGATTACTCCCTTCCGAAGCTGAACCTGAATATTGTCGGTGCTAATGGACATGGTTTATTTTTTTACAAATGTAACAACAAGTACTTTGCATTACAAAGTACCTTATTAAAAATAGTTCTACTTATCGCAAGTTAGCGACGGTTTAATAATAGAATAATTGATTATCAATATCTTACGACTTGATATTTTTTATTTGAAAAAATGCTAAAATCAAAGAGGCGATAAATTTGGCTTTTGAAAGTCCGGGAGTACCTTTGCATCCCGTAACCAAAGATTCATGAACAACACAAAATACATCTTCGTTACGGGCGGGGTGACATCTTCCCTTGGGAAGGGAATAATTGGAGCCTCCTTGGCGAGACTTCTACAATCAAGGGGATTTTCTGTAACGATTCAAAAGTTTGATCCATATCTAAATATAGATCCGGGAACTCTGAATCCTTTTGAACACGGCGAGTGCTATGTAACCGAAGACGGAGCCGAAACAGACCTTGATTTAGGTCATTACGAGCGCTTTCTCAATACGCCAACTTCTCAGGCCAACAACATTACAACGGGCAGGATTTACAACAATGTAATTACCCGCGAACGCAAAGGAGAATACCTTGGCAAAACAGTTCAGGTAATTCCGCACATTACAGATGAAATTAAACGCAACTTTTACCTACTTGGTGAAACAGGCAAATACGACATTATAATTACTGAAATCGGCGGTTGTGTGGGTGACATCGAGTCTCTCCCTTTTATTGAAGCACTCCGACAGGTTCGCTGGGAACTTCCTCCTCACGAGGTACTTGTGATTCACCTCACACTTGTACCCTACCTCAGCTCTTCGGGCGAACTTAAAACAAAACCTACCCAGCACTCGGTAAAAATGTTGCTTGAAGCTGGAGTTCAGCCAGATATTCTGGTTTGCCGCACAGAGCATAAACTACCGCAAGAAATTCGCCGCAAAGTTGCTTTGTTCTGTAATGTGCATTTCAACTCTGTAATTGAGGCAATCGATGCTGAAAGCATTTACGATGTCCCTTTGCTGATGGCAAAAGAAAAGCTGGATGAAAGGGTTTTGGCGAAATTGAAACTCACATCCAAGCAAAAAGCAGACCTGAGCGACTGGAAAAAATTCCTTGGCAAGCTTAAAAATCCTTCCGATGATGTCACACTGGCCTTGGTTGGGAAATATGTTGAGCTAAAGGATAGCTATAAATCGATTGCTGAGGCATTTATCCATGCAGGGGCAAGCCTTGAAATCCGGGTTAAAATTAAATGGATTCGGGCAGAAGAACTCCTGGACAATAACCTTCTGGAAGAACACCTGAACGGCGTAGACGGAATTTTAGTGGCGCCTGGTTTCGGAGAAAGGGGCATTGAAGGGAAGATAAATGCGGTGCGCCATGCCCGAGAAAACAAGATCCCGTTTTTTGGAATCTGCCTTGGCATGCAATGCGCTGTGGTAGAGTTTGCCCGCAATGTACTTTCCCTGAAAGAAGCAGCTTCTGCGGAAATGAACCCATCAACCCAGCATCCTGTCATTGCCCTGATGGAGGACCAAAAAATGGTAACGGACAAAGGTGGTACAATGAGACTTGGCGCCTGGCCATGTGCCTTGAAAAAAGGAAGCAGATCTGCCCAGGCTTATGCAAGTATGAAAATCTCAGAAAGGCACCGGCACCGATATGAATTCAACAACAAATACCTTCCGGCCTTTGAGGATGCAGGCATGAAAGCCACTGGCACAAACCCCGAATCAGGATTGGTAGAAATAATGGAAATTAAAAACCACCCTTGGTTTGTGGGTGTTCAATTTCACCCGGAATTGAAAAGCACCGTCCTGAACCCGCACCCATTATTTGTTGATTTTGTCCGCGCAATGCTCGAAACCGGGGCTGGAAAACAAATTCCTACAAACTTTAAAAGTGAAAAAACCACTGTTTTAAAATGAGAAATACTGTCTTCCGGACTGCATTAATTTTGGGATTTACCGGCCTGAGTAATTTGCTGTTTGCCCAACAGGATGGCAGTAAAAAGCCATTGTCGAATGCAGAAATTCTATTTTCTGAAAAACAATTTGAATTTGGCGACCTCAATCAGGGAGACAAAATCTCACACAAATTCAAGTTTCGGAATAATGGAACCGAACCACTCATGATTCTGAATGTGCAGACAACCTGCGGCTGCACAGCCCCGGAATGGCCGAAAAAACCAATTGCACCGGGAGACAGCAGTGCCATATTTGTCACATTCAATTCAGCCAAGAAAATTGGACGAATCAACAAGGTAATTACCGTTTACACGAACGGACAAAAACCAGAAGAAAAACTAAAAATCACCGGCAATGTATTGCTGCCGGCAGGCGCGGCCCCAGAATCAGAGGCAAAGCCAAAACAAGATTAGAACCATGCGAATACTGCTCGATACAAACATCCTGCTAAACGACTTTTTCCACCGGCACCCGGATTTTGGCTTTCAAAGAATTTCAGATCCAGGCCAGCGGGCTGAAATAGAAAGCTACCGCACGAAAGTGCATGAATGCCTGGACAGATTAAGTGTAGAAGAATCTGCAGAAGTTTGGACAAGCACGCCAATTCTCGCAAGGTTTGGGGCTTTGCTTGGTGATTTGCTGGTTCCTGCAGATTTGGTCCTTGAAGAACTACGCTACTGGCACTCCAACCTGAAATTGGTAGAAGTGCAGGCCCGCCATCTGGAAGAATGCCTTTTGGAAATGGAAAATGCAGAACCAAAAATGGATTTTGACGACTACCTTCTTCGCCGACTCGCCAACGAACATAAACTTGATTTGATTTTAAGTTCAGTTCCGAAATCCAGGGAGTTTTTCTGGCCTGTATTATTCTTTAAGCCAGAAAATATCGGTCAAGTAAATTTCGGATAAGTGGTTCATTTGAAAGCGAATAGAAATCGCAACCAAATGAATATCCTTTACTGATTTGGTATAGAAAAACATTAAAAAAAATGGTCGCCCGATTTCTCAGGCGACCATTCTGTTTTCGGTTTAAAACCAGATTACTGATTCCACCAAACTGGCTTGAGAGCAGGAATAGCTCCTTCATCCGGAATGTTGGCAGAATTAAGTGTGCGCTCCTTCTGAGTATATGGATAGCGTACTGGAAATTTATCTCCCAATGGATTGCCTTGAGCAGGCTGAATTTTGGGGAATCCAGTTCTGCGCCAGTCGTTCCAAGGCTCAGATTGCATGAACAAGGCAGCCCATTTCTGGGTGATTACCTTCTCCAGATTCAAAGAATCAGTGGCGGAAATATTCGCAATCCTATCCACAATAAATGCGTTAGAAGTCCCAGTGGCCATAATGAGAGATTGCTGGATTCCATCCTTATAATCATCTGCCGCAGAGTTGTCGTTTTTGTAAAGCTTTGCCTCTGCAAGCATAAATTTCAATTCGGCACGCGTCATTAGATAGACCGGAGAATTTGGCGAGGCAGTAAATCCACCAACAAAATTAACTCCGTAATTTCCATCTCCGGGAAACGAGCCTAAAGGATTGAATGAATACTTAATCACCAGTGGATCCGTTGAAACGGTATCATTGGTAAAAATCGCATCATCACTCGAAAAATCAGAGTAGGCAAACAACCTTGGATCTACAATACTTTGGTCCAAAGTATCAGCCGTTGACTGGAAATAATCCATCATTCTAGACGCCATTCCGATATCCCCGCGCTGGTCATTAAACTGCGACATCGGACTTTGAGATGTAACTGAAGTTCCGCTGAACGGAACAAAAGCATCAGAAAATCCTGAACTCAAAGCCAGGTTTGCAAACTCAATAACCTTATCGTAGTTGTCTGCTGAGCGCTTTGTTAAATGGAGAAAATGCCTCGCTTTCAAACCATTTGCCAAGGCAATCCACTTTGAAAGATCACCCTGATAAATCACATCATCCCCACCGGGTACAAAATTGCTTTCTACAGCTCCGCAGTTTACGATACCTCTATCCAGCAATGACTGAATTGTATCATAAAGCGCTTGCTGCTTGTCGTATTTTGGACGAAGGCCGGTTCCATCCGAATTGCCTTTGAAGGCCTCAGAATAAGGCACATCACCCCACATATCGGTGGTAATTCCAAGGCTATAAGCCATCATAATCTGTGCAACACCTTTGTAATGCGGCGACTTCTGTGCATCGGCCTTCCCAATAACCACATCCAGATTTTTCATTGACTTATACAAATTATCCCAAGGATCATCAGTGTCCTGCTGACCAATGTTGCCTTTACCAACGCTTAGTGATTGGCGGTCAACACCTGAGATTTGCTGGGTAAACATGCCGTTGTAACGGGCAATGTTGCCACCAACTGTATAACCAACCCCAACCTGAGCGACAGGAAGGATGGCCGACATTGGTGCATCACTTGGATTGATGGGATCTGTGTTCACATCATCCTTGAAATTACAGGACTGCATGGCAGCAACAATTATGGCTGCTGTCCAAATTTTATTGAAATGCTTTTTCATGTCTTATTTCTTAGAAAGTGATTCTCAGGCTGGCGCCGTAACTCTTGGTGTTTGGCATATTAAAATAGTCAAGACCAAAGCCGCTATTTCCGCCGCCTGTCAAGTTTGTCTCAGGATCGATGCCTGAATACTTCGTCCAAAGGACAGGATTTCTTGCATAAACAGAGACATTGAGTCCAGCGAAATGCAATTTTTCTGTGATGGTTTTTGGCACATTCACAGAAAGTGTGATTTCGCGAATCCTCACCCATGTTGCATCTTCCACAAAGTCTTCAGACTGATTTCCGAATCCACCGCCATTTCCTCTCCACCAGTTTTGGTCAAGGGGAACTTTGGCAGTATTTTTAATGTCTGTAGGTTTTCCTGCCTCATCGGCAAGAACTCCATCGAAAATTGTGGAATCGTTACGAGACTCGGTGATTTTAGCTCTTCCAAAAAACGCAAGTGCTCCTTTTGTACCATTCCAAATCTTGCCACCAACGCGGGAATCAAGAAGGACAGAAAGTGATACAAACTTGTAGGTGAAAGTGTTGCGGAATCCAAGAAGGAAATCAGGATTTGGATTTGAAATTACAGCCTGTTGTGCTGAAATTAGCGGATATCCATCGGAACCAATCACCTTGTTGCCTTTGGTATCACGCTCCCAAACACCGCCATAAAATACGCCATAAGGCTGGCCTGGAATTACATAAGAACCGGACCCAGTAAATCCAGCCAAGAAAATCTGGTCAATTCCAGGAGCAAGCGCCTCAACATTTGAACGGTTGCGGGTATAGTTTACAGTTGCATCCCAGCTAAAATCTTTGGTTTCAATCGGGCGGGCATTCACTACCAATTCAATTCCTTTGTTGCTGTTCTTTCCAGAATTGGTATAGGCATACTGGAATCCCGAGGATGACGGAACCGGCGCAAGAATGATTTGATTGGTGTTACTAATGTTATAATAGGTAGCATCAATTGTAAGTCTGTTTTTAAAGAACTTAAACTCACCACCGATTTCAATTGTATTGTTCATCTCAGGTTTGATGTTCAGATTGCCAAGAACCGGAGAAGTAGATCCTGAAGATGTTCCAATACCAAAACCTGGGACGCCATAACTAGGGAAAAGGATGCCACTTGTATAACCATCACCAACAGTTGGAGGTCCGTAAACAGTTTTTAAGGCCTGAGTAGGTGCATCGCGACCTACCTGAGCTGCTGAAACACGAATCTTACCAAAATTGAACCACTCATTTTCTGAAAGACCAAGATCCTCAGTAAACACATAGCTCAGGTTTGCACCTGGATAGAAGAAGGAATTCTTGCCTTTTGGAAGTGTGGAGCTCCAGTCGTTGCGGCCGGTAATATTGAGGAAATAACGATTCTTATACGCAACTGTAACATCGCCATAAACACCAAAGCGTTGAAGCTTGTTCATTCCGGTATAAGAAATGATGGAATTGGTGTTGGCCAAAGAATAGAAGTTGCGGGTAATCATACCATCGCCCTGGCTATACAATTTCTCGGATGAGGAAGAATATCCATTATGACCAACAATTGCAGTGACATTGAGGTCTTCTGTGATATTTTTATTCGCAGTCAGAATGAAGTCTGAATTCAAATCACGGCGGAAGTTTTTGTCTTCAAAAACACGCCCAGCATCATAAGCAGACGAACCAATATCAAATCCACCGCTTCTGTTGTCGGTGTACATATCCACACCCATGCGGTAAGTTGCCCTTAACCAGTCTTTGATGAAATAATTAAGTTCACCGAAGGAGATCAGACGGTTTACGCGATCGCTGAATGGATTCCGATTAATGGTGAAGTATGGATTGTCGTAAATTCCATAACCACGATAAGTTCTCTGAAGCTGAAGATCTGGGAAGAAATACGAACGCTCGTCATTCACAGGATCGCTAAGTCCATTGGAATTGTCGAATGAGGCTGGCGTACGAAGCATGCCCAACATTAGACCAGACAGATTGGAACCTTGTTGAATGCGTCTTCCCCCTGAATTGGTATAATTAACTGAGGCAGTAAAACTTAGTTTTTCAGAAATCTGAGTTTCTGCAGTCAGTCTGACACTGTTTCTTGTAAAATCGCTTAATGGAATAATACCGCTTTGCTGCATGCGGCTGTAAGAAGCATAGTATTTTGTAGTTCCATTTCCTCCAGAAAGGGTAAGGCTATTGTTGTAGCTGTGGCCATTCTGGAAAAAATTTGCTGCATTGTCAATTGGATTAACGGCATTTGATGTTGCATCAGGATCATTTTTTCCAACGATGTCCCTTAACTGAGAATCCCATGGACTACCATCGCCTGGCTTGGTAAAACGAAGTGTGTCGATTAGCGCACCCCATGAACCTGAGAAAGCAGAGGAAGGATCCAAATATTTACCCCTGTTGCCCTGAGACCACTTATTGGTTACATCAGGCAACTTGTTTACCTGATCAACTTGGTAAGAAGTTGAGTAGGAAATTGAAGGTCCTTTTTTACCTGAATAACCTCCACGCTTAGTTTTAATCACAATGGCACCATTACCAGCACGAACACCATAAAGTGCTGTTGCAGCTGCGCCTTTCAGCACAGTCATGGATTCAATGTCATCCGGGTTTAGGTCAATCAGGCGGTTTGAATTTCCTACACCTTGAGTATATGGCGTATTGCCATCACGCTCCTGTGCGGAAGAAACCTCATCATTGCTCAATGGCACACCATCAATTACATACAATGGATCTGATGATCCTGAAATTGAGTTGTTACCACGAATTTTCACAACTGAAGAAGCGCCTGGCATACCCGATGATGTAGTCACCTGCACACCAGCTACTTTTCCTGATAGTGCGTTCAGCACATTGGTTTCGCGGGCATTTACCAGTTGGTTGCCATCAATTTTCTGGGTTGAGTAACCCAATCCGCGCACATTCCTTTCGATACCGGCAGCTGTAACCACCACATCACGAAGGTCTTTTGCTTCCTCTTCCAAGGCAACATTGATGACCATCTGCGCACCAACTTCAACTTCTTTTGTCTTCATGCCCATCATGCTGAAAACCAGAACTGCTCCTGTTTCAGGAACAATGATCGAGAAACTACCCTGCCCATCTGAATTGGCACCTGTTCCGCTGCCTTTGAGGAGGATACTTACACCGGGCAATCCAGAGCCATCTTTGGCATCTGTAACTTTTCCGGTAAGCTGGCGGGTCTGCGCCCACGCCGAGACTTGACTTATCAGGCATATTAGCATGACGAGCCACTTGTGCTTTGTGTTTTTTAACATGTTTGGTAAACGAATTTATTACAGGTTCAATAATGGCGATTATAAACTGCTGAGCAAATTTTTTTTCGCCTCAAGACACTCAGTAATCAATCTAAATCTTGACTACTTATACCTTTTTCAGCCAATAAATCCTGGACAATTTTTTTGCAAGTATCGAATTCAAAACCCCGTGAAAGACAAAATGCCAATAGTTTTTCACGGATTTTCGGATCTGCCTTGGCTTTCAAACTTTCGGCTTTTTTTGATGCATCTCTGCTCAGTTTCTGAATTGCCTTTCCTA
>CAMDMI010000032.1 GCA_945902135.1 Spirosoma fluviale | reverse complement strand
CCCGGATTAAAAATAGAATTTGAAGAAAGCTTTGATGACAGCCTTGCAGAAGAAGACATCAACGCACCCGGCACAGCCGTGGAAGAACCCCCTATTCCAAGGAAAGAAAGCAAGCGCAAACCTGCTAAAAAAGGTGATGCCGATAAGCCAAAGGAACCAGAACCAGAAACTCAACCCGAGGACAAGTTTTGATTTACACTGGAATCCGACATCTGGGAATTTGCTTGCTGACATGTTTTCTTTTGGCAGCCTGTAAGGAAGCAAAAACTGAACTCCCCATTCGCTATTATGCGGGTCCATTGGTGGCAACAGAAAACTTATCAACCACTTACCTGGATTCAGGCAACATAAAAATGCGCATGGAGGCTCCGCTTCAACTGGAATTTGCAGATGGAAATCAGGAATTTCCATCTGGATTTACGGTCACAATTTTTCAAGGAAACGACCAGGAGAAATCCAGACTGAAAGCCGACTTCGTACATTTTGATAAAATACAGGACTTGTACACAGCCACTGGCCATGTGGTTCTGGAAGATCTGATTAAAAAGGAAACCCTAAAAACTGAAAAACTCCATTGGAGCCGGTCGGAAGCAAGGGTTTTTAACAATGAATATGTTGAAATAAGCACACAGAGCCAATTCCTAAAAGGAAAAGGCCTGACCGCCAAACAAGATTTCTCTTCTTATACAATTCTTGAACCTGAAGGAACCATTCTCAATGCAGATACGGCTGGATTTTTTTGATGTACTCTTGTTTTGCATCATGGTGGCTTTTTTTGTGATTGGCATTCACCAATCAATATTTTTTGGTGTTGCTGTCAGTTACTGGCTTTTTATGTTTTCCACTCTGGCCTTTTTATTGCTGAATCAGCGATTAAAAAAGAAAAAAACAGCAGCGGAAAAAGAGGATAGTTCGAGTGAGGCTTCACCGAAAAAGAAGCAATCAGGAAGCAAGAAAAAATCCTGATTCAGTGTATTTGAACATACGGTCGATATAAACCGGATTTTTCCATTTCATTTGCATCGGTTTTGGTTCTGAACTGCCTTTCGGCGGTTTGGATTAAAAGGGAAACTGGTGAAAATCCAGTGCTGTTCCCGCAACTGTAAGGACGCAAAGCGTTTCAGTAATTTATAGCCACTGTGGATAAAACCATGGGAAGGCCGCTGAAACTGTCCAAGTCAGGAGACCTGCCTAACCACATAACCGGACGCTTTCGGGAAGAAAGGCAAACGGCCCTGATTAACAGGCGTTTCTGAACATATTTCAGGCTAGCCTTTATTTAGGACCATTAGCCTTGTTCCCAGCAATGACAATGAACAAGGCAATATCAACAACGACAATTTTACTTTTGACTCAGGTGTTTTGCCTGGCACAGGAAAGGTCGTTTACTACTTTGGAACTGACCATTACGGCTGTTAAGAGGATTCTGAATACCGAAAAAGGGGATAGTCTCTTCCAGTTCTTCCATCAAAACCCATTAAATACAAAAACAGGAACCTACCTCCGCGCCTATGGACCGAGCGGCAGCCATGGAATTTCTTTGCGTGGAGCTGCTCCCGCACATACCGACATTAGCTGGAATGGAATTCCTTTAAACAATTCCATGCTGGGTCAGGCAGATGCCAGTTTGATTCCAGCTTCCTTGCTAGAAACCGCAAGCCTCCGTGAAGGTGGAATTTCCGAGCCTGCGTCTTGTGCATCCTTTGGGGGCTCGCTGAACTTGGGTGATCTCCCCGAAAAAAGCAATTTAAAGTCGGAGATGGGTTTTTCAGCGGGGTCTTTTTCCAGATTAGAACAATGGCTTTCCATTGGGGGAAGCCAAGGAAAGGCAACAGGAAGGCTTCGTGTTTGGAACAATTCATCCCAATGGGATTTTCCTTACTCAGTTGAAGGCATGAAATTCAGGCAATCTCACAGCGCCAGGCAATTTGCAGGTGCAGAAGGAATTTCCTCCATAGAACTTTGCAAAAGCAGCAAGTTGGAAGCAGGGTTCTGGTCTCAAAATTCCTACAGGGAAATTCCTGGGGCAATTTTAGAAACAGATGCACAAGCAAGTCAAAAAGACCAAAACAATCGCTTGTTTCTTCGTTATCGCCGCAACCGTAGTTATTCTGATTTTAATGCCATGGCTGGCTTTAGCAAAGACTTTCTGGGTTTTGAAGACCCAAAATCAGGCATCCAAAGCAGCGCAACAATTCAAGGAGCTTATTTCCAAACGGAAGGACAATATTGGAAAGGCAGTCACTCAATTCGGATGAGTGCCCATTCCAGCCAGAATACGGCAAAAAGCTCTGCTTTCGATTCCGAAAAAACACAAACAAAAGCCGGCATTGGAGTCTCTGGGAATTTGTCATTCTTCAAGAATACAATTCTCCTAAGACCAGAATTCAGAATTGAAAGCTGGCAATTTTCAAGTTCCGCCAAAGCCCAATTTGCGGGAGTCCCCTCAATATTGAGCAGCCTTCAAATCAATAAAAACCAAAGAATTGAACTGGGCATTCATGGGAAATTGCGGAATCCCGGACTCAACGACCTGTACTGGCCAGGTGCTGGAAATCCCGCTTTGCAAAGCGAAAAAGGATTCACTTCAAATCTTGACTGGAAATATGTTTCCAACAAAACGGCCAATAGCAAATTCGCTTTGCATGTAGGCGTTTATGAAAGTCGAATTCACAATTATATCCTCTGGCAGCCAAATTTCGCGCTGTGGAAACCATCCAACATCGGCTCGGTAATTTTAAGAGGCCTGGTTTTCAATCCAGAATTCTCTTGCCAAACAAACAGTGGATTTACTTTTTCAGCCAATCTTGAAACGAGAATTTCCGCACAAACCATCCTCAAAACCAATGCCGATGGGCCGCAAACAAAACCACTTCCATTTAGTCCGAACTTCCAGGCTTCTACCTTTTTCAAGGCCAGCTTCAGGAAATTCTCAAGCTTCATCCGCTTGTTTCACTGTGGAAGCCGAAACATAGATTCCGATGGTTTGCAAAAACTCCTCCCCTACCAGCTCGTAGATTCAGGCATTGAATTTCAGGCTAGCGAAGAATCTGGCCTCCATTTTTTCGGAAGCATTTCCAATATGTTCAATGCCCGTTATACGCAAATGCCCGGTTATCCAATGCCCGGAAGGAACTTCAATACAGGAATGAAAATCAACTTTTAATCTATAAAAACATGTTCAAAAAGCTTTACATACTTTTCTCTTTTTTACCATTTGCGGCTTTGTCCCAATTTAGTTCAGGCTTTGAAAATATTCCGATTGATAGCAGCCTAGGCTATTATGCCGGTTCGGATTCATCTTCAGGCTTTAGCGATAACGGACTTTTTTTCCGGAATGATTACAATGCATCTTTTCAGTCCTGGAATGGATTTGCTCTATCCCGGAAGACCGATAGCGTTACGGCTGGCTATGAAAACCAGTTCAGCTGCAGAGCAGGCAGAGCTTGGTTGGGAAACACCTTCGCGCTTGCCTACGCGTCATCCAGAATTTTCATTCGCAAACCCTCGGGTCAGGAAGGCAGAAGACTACTTGCATTCCGGCTTACCAACACTACTTATGCCGCAAGAAGTATGCAATTTGGCGATGCATTTTCGAAGAAATTTGGTGGGCAAGATGGCCTCGACCCAGATTACTTCCTTTTAAAAGTGTACAATTATCTGAATGGAAGCATCAGCGACAGTGCATCCTTTTACTTGGCAGACTATCGCGCCCAAGGCATCCAAAACGACTACATCCTAAAAGATTGGATACTGGCCGAAACCTTGTTTTCCAATGCTTTTGACAGCCTTGGATTTGAACTTACGAGTTCTGACAATGGCAGTTTTGGGATGAACACGCCCGCCTATTTCTGTATGGATGAAATCGTGACTGAGTCCATTTCAGCAAATGCCGAAATAGTCAACAACACTTTTAGCATGTTCCCCAACCCGGCAAAAGACCAGATTTATTTGCTCGATAAAAATGAGTTTCAATACGAAATTCTGAATACCTCTGGAATGAAAATACGGACGGGTAAAGCTGTTGGCGGCAAAGCAATTGTGAACATTGCTGGCACTTTGCCAGGTTGTTATGTTGTAAGGCTATCTACCGGATTCACCCGCCGCTTGCTTGTCGAGTAAGCGAATTGAATCATAGCGAAGGGCTTGTTCAGAATTCCAACGCATTCCTACCGGAACAAAATCGGGTGGAATGCTTTGGGATTTTTCCAGAACTGATGCTACATTTCCTCTGGCCCAGGGCAAAAATAGAAACCCGGTCCCGCCTTTTATTTCCTGTTGCTGCAAAAAAGAGTCCGGAGCAAAAAGGTTAAAAACCCAAAATCCTGATAAATAACAAGCAAGTTGAAAGGCTGGAATTAGAGCCAAAAGCCTCAGGATTTTGGGGGTTTCAGAAAGAAGAATTCCGGCAAAAAGTGACAGAATCAGGAAAGCTGGCAATAGAAATACAAAAATTCCGGGATCCGGGTATAAGGATGCAAATCCTCCAAAAGAGGCCAGCAGAAAAACAGCCGGCCAAAAAAACGGAGTCGATTTTAATTCCAGAATTCTTTGCTTTCCTGCCAAATAAACCAGCAGGGGAAATGCCGGCATCATAAAAAGCAGCAAGGCAATTATAAAAAATGGCCCTTGAATCAGCCGAAGCATTTGAAAGGAAAGCAAGCCAGTTCCAGCGGAATCAAAAAGTACCTGCGACCAAGAATTCAGTCCTAAAAACTCCACAGACCAAAAACAGGTCAGCAATGGAATGAGGTACCAGATGAGGGCCGAAAGCGGCGGTGTCTTTTTACTCAAAAAAAACAATGCGCCAATCAAGGGGAATAAGAGGATGAGGTGGATATGAACCAGAATCCCCAAGGCATGAAATAACAAAAAGCCATGGAAATAAATTCTTTCAGATGAATTCGACCAACGAAGCAGGAGGAATAAACATGTGGCAAAAAAGGCTAGCTCCATGGAATACACTTCCGGAATGCTCGCAAGCCTCCAAAAGGCAAAACAAGAAGCCAAAAGGTTGAGGGAAATCCATCCGGCTTTTTGCCCTGCGAGCAATTTCCCAATTTCATAGGTGATATACAAAGAAACCGCCGCCCAAAAAGCACTAAAAAAACCGAGAAAAGCGGCGGTATCCTGAATTCCTAAAATTTTCACAAAAACTTCTGCCAGATTTAGATAAAGGAAATGGCTATTGGCATTGGTGGCAAAATCATAACCATTCCGGATGGCAAGGGCATATCCAATTCCATCCCCCCAAGGTGCATCTGGATGTTTCCCAAATAGAAAAATCAAAAACCAGCCGAAAGCCATCAAAGGGCCTGCTGACTCTTTTCCTGCGTTTTTCTTTTTTTCAAAAATTGAAGAAGATACCATTCTGAAATCCGGCAAATCTGCACTTTATTTGAATCTATATCTGCTCAATGTCAGGCCTACTTAAAACACTCAACACCAAATTCATTTTATGGATAACTATATCCATGATGCTTTGTCAATTACAGGTTTCTGCGCAAGGTCTTCTGTTGGAAGACAAAGTTGTGCTTGACTCCGTCAAAGCCTCCATTCATCATTTGTATAATTTTCGTTTTGATCAATCGCAGAAAAGTCTGCTGCGATTCAAATCCAAATATGGAAATCACCCCGGTTTTATTCTGCTTTCTGCCATTCGAAATTATTGGAAATATTTCCCAATCGGTGCAAAACCAAAGGAGTACGAAGCCTATAAAAAAGACCTGATCCAGGTAATTAAGATTTCAGAGGCCATGATGAAGAAATATCCAAAAAGCCCTGAGACCGGATATTATTTTATGACCGCCAACCTGATTCTTGCGCGGCACCATTCAGAGGAAGGCGAGTTTATCAGCGCTGTAAATGAAACGAGGAAAGCATTTCCTTTAATCAAAAAAGGCTTCAAATTAAAAACTGCTTTTCCTGACTTCTATTTCAGCACAGGTCTGTACAATTATTACAGAGTTGCCTTTCCCGAAAACCATCCAGTATATTCAGCTTTCACGGCTTTCTTTCCCGACGGCAACAAGGAAGATGGGCTAAAAGACCTTTCCATTGCCAGCCAGAAAAGCCTTTTTTCATCTGCGGAAGCTTTGGTTTTCCTTTGTGGAATTGCCCTGAGGGATTATTACGATGTACCAAAAGCCATGGAGCATGCTAACAACCTAAACCGATTCTATCCAAGCAATTGGGTTTTTTCGATTTTGTATGGGGAATGTTTGCTTGAATCCGGACGAAAGGATGAGGCAAGTCCAATTATCAAAAATCTGCTTGGAAGAACCGAATCAGCTGCGCTGCTTTCAGGTTATTATTTGCAAGGACTCCAAGAAAAAATGAATGGCCGCAGAGATGCCGCAAAATGGAATTTGCAAAAAGCTCTGATGTATGGAAAAACCAGTGACCGCCTGACCAAAGGACAAATTGGTTTGGCTTACAATGAACTTGCAAAAATCGCGATGGAGGAAGGCAACAAAGACCTTGCAAAAAAATACTTCAGGCTTGCTGGCGAAAATTGCTCCTATACCAAAGTAAAACACGATGCCGCCGCTGCCGGCTTTTAGGCCTTGCTAAAATAAATTGTTTTTTCGAAGTCGTGCATAAAAAGCCTACCCGACAAGGTGAGGCCAATGAGAATTTTCGAAGCCCTTCTTTTTGAAACATTAATCAGTTTGGCGTAATCCTTCAAGGTGATTCGTTTTTTACTTTCGAGGTATTTGAAAAGCAAATCTTCATTTTTTGAAAGTGGCTTTTTTTCTAGCAGATCCCGACCTTCCTTTTCCATATTCAGCGATCTGGCCACAAGAGGACTTGCGAGAATACATTGGTCGCCCGAACGAACATAAAGCAGCTTTTCACCTTTTGCATCAAGAGTATAATGCGGTTTTGTCTGACTTTCAGGAACTTCAATTACCATGAAGGTTTTACCTTCGAGCATCTCTTCACTTACTTCAAACAATACCTCAGGCACACAAAAAAAAGCAGAGGCATTTTCGAGCACATACTTTTCCTCCTCAAAATCACTTATTCCAACAAATCGTTTGTCGTCCTGAACCCCGACCAAAATCGTCCCACCGCGGGTATTTGCGAAGGAAACCAGCGCCTTTGCAAATTTCTCTGGTTGTGGCAGCGTTTTCTTGAACTCGATGCGGTTGGTTTCACCACTTCGGACAAGGTCTTTGATTGGAGATGCCATTTATTTTATTTGAACAGCCAAAGCCAAGGTCTTAACTTAGGAAGAGAAAAACAAGAAAAGGAATCCATTTATTTGCATTGACAAGCTGGAGATGATGAAGTACTACAAAATTGGAATTGCAGGTTCAGGAAACCTTGCCTGGCACCTGTGTCAGGATCTCGAAAAAGCCGGTCATATGATTCCGGCAATTTACAGCCGAGATCCGGGGCATGCTGCTGATCTGGCTTCCCAATTGTATGACACCCAGGTAATTGAAGAGCCTGATTTTTCGAACTTCGACATCGACCTGTTGATTATTGCGGTTGCGGATGATGCAATTTCATTTTTATCACAGCAATTGGTGGTAAGTGATGATACAATTGTGGTACACACCTCCGGATCTGTTCCGATGGAAAAGCTTGCGCACCTTATGCACAATTATGGGGTCTTTTATCCCCTTCAGACTTTTACCAAAGAAAAAGCGGTAGAATTTAAGGATGTGCCCATTTGCATTGAATCATCGGCCGCCAATGTGCATGAATTGCTTTATGCGCTGGGGAAATCGCTGGGATGCAAAATGGTGGTAATGGATTCGGAGCAAAGGAGATACCTTCACCTTGCGGCAGTGTTTGCAAATAATTTCACCAACCATATGCTTTTCCAGGCCAAAGCAATTCTCGATGCTGAAGGCATAGATTTCAATTTGCTCAAACCACTGGCAAAAGAAACCATTGAAAAAGCTTTTTTAATGATGCCAGAACTTGCCCAAACCGGACCCGCCCGCCGCAATGACATTCAAACCATGGATGCACACCTTGAAAAGCTTAAAGTCAACCCGGAAATTTCTGCCTTGTACAAGCAGATTTCGGAAAGCATCAAATTGAACTCAGACTAAAACAGGAAAACCCATTTCTCGAAGACCGGCCCATATGCGATGACTCGGGAGGCCCATCACGGTAAAATAGGAACCTTCAATCCTCTCCACTCCGATCAGGCCAATCCACTCTTGAATGCCATAGCCTCCGGCCTTATCAAATGGTTTACCGCTGGAAATATAATGGGTAAGTTCATCTTCCTTCAAGGTACGGAACCAAACGGAGGCGGTATCTGTACCCGAAATCATCCCATTCGGGCCAATGAGGCAATAACCGGTGTGAACAAAATGAACCGTACCGGACAAAATTTCAAGCATTTCCCTGGCCTCGCCTGCATCGGATGGTTTGTTCAAAATTTTCCCTGCGGCCTCCACGACAGTATCGGCGGCAATGATCAAAGAACCTTGCTTCAGCCGGGAAACATGCTCCGCCTTTCGACGGGCCAACATTTCCGGAACCAATCCAGGTGGAATTTCAGGGTCGAATGACTCATCCACATCCGAAACAAAAACCTCAAAATTCAAGCCCATTCCAGAAAGGAGTTCCTTCCTGCGCGGCGAGGCTGAAGCCAGGACCAGATTCATTTTAATCAACTTGAATGTTTATTGATCCAGATGATTTGTCAATATCCGCCTTGGGATTATACACAATACAGCCCAAAGCACTTCGGTGCATTTCCACAAAACAATTGGAGGGCGCTTTCCAGAATAAAATAAAAGTAAGAATATCGGCAGAAGCCCAGGCCATGTAAATCACTGCCGCACACAATAGCCAGGCATTTTGAAAATAAAAGGCGAATGACATGGGCAAAACGCCCATCAGCAAAAAAGGCATAATCAAACCAATACGAAATGCCAATGGACGCATAGGTCGTTGACACCCAATCACAGGTGTAAACTGACTCCAGCGCATTCCAAGCCGAAAATCCTGAATCGGAAGTCCCGAAAATGCCTGCCAGCTTAGAAAATGGAGTAGCTCGTGCACAACAAAACCAGCAGAAAAAATCAGAAACAGATTCTGAAAAGAGAAAAAGTTATCCACCCCTATCAAAAAGCCCTGAGTACCAAAATTGATGACAAACAGAAATGGGAAAAACGCTGGAAAAAGGATAAAGGGCAGGTTGTATTTACCAAGTTTCTCCTCAGGAACAATCCGCTCCTCAGAAACAAAATCAGCATAATTGAAATCTTTTTCCTCCATTCTGGCACAAATTTGAAAAAAAAGAGGAAACAGAAAAGCCATAGGGCAAAATTGCAGCTTGATATCGAAGATAGACATGAAGAAAACAGCACTCATTCTTGCCTTGACAAGCAGCTCTCTGGCAATCGGACAGATAAAACAAGAAGCCGGAGAGAAACATCTTATAAATTTAAAGCAGATTACTTTTGGTGGAGATAATGCAGAAGCTTATTTCTCTCCGGATGGCAAACAACTTTGTTTCCAAACAAACAACCCAAAATGGGGACTTAAATGCGACCAGATTTATCGCATGGATTTACAAGCCAGCAAGGCTGACACCGCATTTCAGCCGCATTTAATCAGTACTGGCGAAGGCCGTACAACCTGTGCTTACTATCTGCCCGGAAACAAAGAAATATTGTATGCTTCCACACACCTAGCTGGAAAAGAATGTCCGCCTGCACCAGCTCCAAGGGCAGACCGTAAGTACCTTTGGGCTGTTTATCCTGAGTTCGATATTTTCGTTGCGGATGAAAATGGCAAGACAAAAAAACAACTTACCAACAGCACGGGCTACGATGCTGAGGCTACTGTTTCACCCAACGGCGATAAAATCGTATTCACTTCCGACCGCAGCGGCGACCTAGAACTTTGGGTAATGGACATCGACGGAAAAAATCAGAAACAAATTACCAGCGGACTTGGCTATGATGGCGGGGCGTTCTTTTCACCCGATGGCAAAGAACTTGTTTTCAGGGCTTCCAGACCACAGACCGATGAAGAACAAAAAGAGTATAAGGAATTGCTTAAAGAGCACCTTGTGGCGCCCACCAACATGGAAATTTACACCTGCAACATCGATGGTAGCAATCTGAAAAAGATTACCAGTCTGGGCAAGGCCAACTGGGCTCCATTCTTTCACCCTTCAGGAAAAAAAATCATATTTTCAAGCAATCACCATGGACAAAAAGGTTATGATTTCCAGCTTTTCATGGTAGATCGCAATGGAAACAATCTTGAAAGAATTACCAATGAAAGCCTTTTTAATGCCTTCCCTATGTTTTCACCTGACGGCAAAAAACTGGTATTCAGCAGCAACCGAAACAATGGTGGTGGTAGAGATACCAATCTTTTTATCGCCGACTGGCAGGATTAACTTTCACAAACCTGAACCGAAACCGGGCTTATATTCCATTCTTGTACCTTCACTTTTTAAAACCAAAAGGCCATGAGCATTTTTGAAGACCTTGGTAAGTATGTTCTTTTCCTGCAAAGCACTGTTAAAAACAGGGAATCCTTGCGTGTTTATCCGCCGCTGATTCTGGATGAAATGGTCAAAATCGGAAGCAACTCATTTGTAATTGTGGCCATTGTAGCCTCCTTTATTGGGGCTGTAACCTGCATTCAAACCGCCGACAACCTTGTGAGTCCTTTGGTGCCACTTTCGGTAATCGGGACCATTTGCAGGGATATGACACTTTTAGAACTCGCGCCGACCTTTACCTGTGTTGTCCTTGCCGGAAAAGTCGGATCCAATTTGGCAGGCGAAATCGGATCCATGCGCATTACTGAACAAATTGATGCCATAGATGTAATGGGAATAAACTCTGCAAGCTTCTTGATTTTACCGAAAATTATTGCGGCCTGCATCATGATTCCTGCGCTTTGCATACTTGCTGCTTTTCTTTCCTTGATGGGCGGATTTGCCGTCGCTGAATTCGGAACAGTAATTTCTCCCACTGATTTTATTCGTGGCATCCGGGATGGATTTCGCCCCTTCAATATTTTCTTCGCTCTCACCAAATCATTTGTTTTTGCATTCCTGATTTCAACCATTTCCTCTTACAAAGGCTATTTCACAACCGGTGGAGCGCTAGAAATTGGCCAGGCCAGCACCCATGCAGTTACAAACTCCGTGATTGGGATTCTCATCGCCGACCTCATTCTGGCAAAGCTTTTGATCTAATGATTGAAATCAAAAATATAAAGAAGTCCTTTGGCGAAAAAGTCATTTTGGGCGGAATATCAGGAAAGTTCGAAGACAGCAACAACAGCCTGATCATCGGAGCTTCCGGTACAGGAAAGTCTGTTTTGCTGAAGTGCATTGTTGGACTAATCAAACCCGATGAAGGAGATGTACTTTTTGATGGTCGCTCGCTTTTCAATTCTTCCATTGCGGAGATAAAGAAAATTCGCAGGGAAATGGGCATGCTTTTTCAGGGAACAGCCCTTTTTGATTCACTCACTGTGGCAGAGAATGTTCGCTTTCCATTGGATATGCTCATGGGTCAACTCGGAGATTCTGAGAAAAACGACATGGTCATGCATAGCCTCGAAAGAGTAGGACTTGAAGCTGCAGCGAATAAAATGCCATCAGAAATCAGTGGTGGAATGAAGAAACGGGTGGGCATTGCTCGGGCAATTGTTATGAATCCACGATACCTGTTTTGTGATGAACCCAATTCCGGATTGGACCCTATGACCTCGATCCGAATAGACGAATTGATTTCAGAGATAACGGATGAATACCGAATGACAACCATAGTTGTTACCCATGACATGAATTCAGTGATGGGAATTGGCGAATACGTCATGTTTCTTCATCAAGGTTTGAAAGAATGGGAAGGAGACAATAAATCCATACTCCATTCTAATAGTCAAGCACTTAAAGATTTTGTCTTTGCCAGCAAAATCATGGAAAAGCTATTGTAATGAAAATAATTTCAGACAAAAAGAATCAGCAATGCCATTCGGGCTTTATGTTTGAATCTGAAAAACACGCCGACAATGGCCCTTGTTCATTTTGAAGAAGTTAATCCGGAAGCCTCTTGGGGAATCTGGAAAATTGAAGAGACAGAGGAAGAACTCCTCTTAAAACTGGATCCAGGCAAAACCGACCTGGTGCACTTTGAGTCAATCCAGCATCCACGAATTCGCCTCGAATCGATTGCGAGTAGGATGATTGTAAAGGAACTTGCCGAGAGCAAAGGCCATGAATATCAGGGTATTTTCAAGAACAAAAACGGAAAACCTTTTCTGTACAATTCGCCCCTGCACATTTCATATTCCCATACAGAACAATTTGCGGCAGCAATTGTGCACAGTGAAAAACCATGCGGAATTGATATGGAGCACATTCAAGAAAAGATGGTGCGCGTAAGCAGCAGATTCCTTTCTGAGGCCGAACTGCAGAACACAGGTTCCGACCTTGAAAAAATTTGCATTTACTGGTGTGCAAAAGAAGCGATGTACAAGCTTTACAACCTTAAGAACACCGAGTTTAAAGGAAATCTTAAGGTTGCTCCCTTTGAGAAAAGCATAGATGGCGAATTGGAAGGCGTAATCCATGTTGGATCCTTCCTCAGCAAAACCGAATTAAAGTATCGTCTGTTTGGCGGTGTTGTGGCAGCATACTGCTTCTAACACTTCATTTACAAAAGCCTTTCAATCCCACAAGGGAAAATGCTGAAGGCTTACTTTTCCTCCGAAGAAAATCTGGGTAGCATTTTCGAAGGCTGCTGTATAATCTGATACAAAAAACTCCCTTCGGCCTTCTGTACCAGTATTGAGCAAACCAGCTTCTTTAAGACTTGCCTGCACCTGCCGGGCCACAATTCTGGAAGAATCCACTATATCTACCTTTCCTTCAAAATAGGAATCAATCTGAGCCGCAATCAGCGGGTAATGGGTGCAAGCCAGAATGATGGAAGAAATTTGATCAAACTCTGGATTTCTCAAATACTCTTCAATAATATTCAAACTAATCTTATTGTTGAAAAAGCCTTCCTCGATCATCGGAGCAAGCAAAGGCGTTGCCAAAGATTTAAGTTCTATGCCGGCACCGGTTCCAGCCACCTTGCGACCAAAAATATCTGAGTTTACCGTTTGCTTGGTTCCGATCAAGCCCACTTTTTTTCCTGCATATTCGGTTGCCAAATGATCCACCACCGAATCAATCACATTAAAAACAAGTGCCTTATTGCCCACATATTCCCGAACAAGCTCATAAGCCGCAGCGGATGCAGAATTACAGGCAATCAAAATTGCCTTTACTCCACGGTCGAGCAAAAACTGCGAAATGCGAACCGAATAGGCCTGAATGGCTGCAGTTGATTTATCTCCATACGGAAGGTGGGCAGTATCCCCGAAATAGAGAATATTCTCCGCCGGTAGCAGATTTGAAATCTGACTGGCTAGTGTAAGACCACCGATTCCGGAGTCGAAAATTCCAATTGGTTTCTGGGATTGCATATTCATTTTTTTTGCGGCTGGCACAAAGGACTAAACAAAAGGAAAATGACACACATCATGAAAGTTATTCGTAGAATTTTAATCATTTTATACAGATCTATCAAGATTCGACCTAAGCCAATAGATTGACAAAGTCCTCGCATTGAACATAAATGACACTTAAATTCCGTCAAAAAATTCAAAGTCCAAAAATCCCCAAAAAAAATGACCAGAAATACCATGTAATTTTTTGGAAGACTTGAATTGATTTCGGTTCTTCGCAACGAAATTAGAATATGACACATTCAATCCCAGAAGACAAACTCAGATTAATCTCCGAAATGGACAAGAAAATCGGCGAGTTCATGCAGAAACGGGCCGATGTTGTCAATAAAATAATTTATGATTCCGCCATCCTGAAAACAGGTGATTTTGTTAAAATTTACGACAACGAAGATTACATCTGTTCAGGCTCTATCATTCAACCATTGTTTTTGAAAAGAGAAGGCATTATTACTTATCGTGTTAAAAAAGAAGACGGCGAAGTATTTACAAATGAAATATTCCGTCTTGTAAAAATTTAAATAGTATTTGTTCTAAACCCTGTAAAGCCTCCGAATGGAGGCTTTTTTCATTCAATCATCTTGAGAAAGCTATTCAAAAAACGCGCCCCCTACCCTGTTTCAATAGGATCAGCAGGGCTTGTAATCCTGCAAATGCTCGCGCTATTTTATCTGGCGGTTTCAGCCCCGCTTCTGGCAAGAAACCTGGCATTCCTCCTTTGGGAACTGGCCGGAATTTTGATTGTAATTTCAGGTCTAATCGGGCTCAACTGGAAGAGTTTTTCAGTTTTTCCGGAACCCAGACCAGATGGAAAATTGATAACCACAGGCATTTACGCATTTATCCGCCATCCAATGTATGCCGGAATACTGGCCATTACTTCTGTTTTGGTCCTTGATTTTCCTTCCTGGCCAAGAGCCGTGGTCTTGCTTATTCTTACCATCGTTTTCCTGGTAAAAATTCAAAAGGAAGAACGCTGGCTTGCAACTCAGTATCCAGAATCAAAAGATTGGCGGGCCAAAACCGACAGACTCATTCCCTTTCTTTGGTAAGCTCAAAATTACCGACTGAAGCTTGCTCAATTATTCCCAGTCAATCTTGACCCGATTGTCTTCCGGAAGAATGTCGGTAAGCGTGTTTAATGGATCCAGACCTGCATACACCGGCTTCTCTTTGCTTGACCAAACAATTTCTTGTCCATCACGCAGCAGAAGACTTTCAAGTCGAATCACATCTGTCTTTACCTTTGGACTTTGTTCCTTCAGCAGAGCCACTTGAATCGAACCTTTGAATGCCAATTTCTTATCGCCGGCACCCAAGCTATCCACATACATTTTTCCAAGTTCCACCTTCATCCGAACTTCAAACAAGCCGTTCGACAGTTTTTTACCCTTGGCAGAAACCATCCGATTCTTATACAAGGTTATCCTTTTCAGCTGATCATTGGCAAGTTCCAATTGATCAGAATTAAGGCGGGTTTTCAACATGGAATAAAAATCAGAGGTCGTAGGATATGGCCTTCCACGAAATTTATTGGCTGAAACGAAATCTTTCAGAAATTGATTTGTTTTCTCCTCACCCATTAATCCCATCACATTGTACATGGCCAAAGAACCCTTGTTGTAATAGGCATAACCTTGCATTTCAATGTCCATCAGCGGATCCTCTTTTCTGGTTTCGTTGCTGCGGCCATTGAGGTAGGAATTGAGTTCTTTTCGAAGAAAACGACCCATCAGTTCATCTCCATAACGCTGTCGCATCACCATCAGGGCAGAATATTCAGCCATCGTTTCACTTAAAAACTGTGCACCTCTGGCAAAGGCCGGATTAATCTGGTGACCCCACCATTGATGGGCCATTTCATGGGCAGTTACAAAATACACATAATCAATTGCGTCTTTGTCCTCCAGGTCGGCTATAAAACCAATTCCCTCACTATAAGGAATTGTATTGTCAAACGATTGAGCAAAGCTCGCATAGCGCGGAAATTCCAAAATACGCACTTGCCTGTGTTGGTAAGGACCAAAATTGGCCTGGTAATAATCCAGTGAATGGCGAACGGCTTCGGCCATTTTTTTCACATTAAAATTGTGCCATGGATGGTGATAAACCGCGATGTCGATGCCATTGTGCTTCTCGCGGTAAACCTGAAAACGGGCCGAAATGATCGAATAAAAATTGGTTATAGGCCGATCCATTTTATAATGAAAATACCTCCTTCCTTCTTTCATCCATTCCTTTTGCAAATACCCCGGCGCAATGGCAATCTGGTCTGGCGACGTTGAAAGTACAGCCTCAAACCGAATGTCGTGGTTGTGGTAATCAAAAAGACTATGGGCAATGGCGGCAGAATCATTTTGAGAAGGCATTGCGGGAATTTTCTTCAAGCCTTTTTCCTCGCGCTTGTCTTCGTCCTGCAACTTATACCCTTCATTAAAACCAACACTTGGCCAATATTCATTGTTGAAAAATGTTCCATTTCCAACCACCGGACTTTCGTTATCGAATCCGTTGAAGGCCATCGTCATTCCAAAATTCAGATAAAAACTATCTCCCGGCGCAAGCGGTTTTAGCAATTTATAGGCCCGAATTCCTTTCAGGCTATCTTGATAAACCAATTTTGAAGGAACCGAAATTTCCATTTTGGTCAGCTTTCCTTCCGGCTGATAATTATACCACAAAGTATCAATGGGCTTATTGTGCGGATTGAACCAGGTAAAAGTACCACCCAGTTTCAAGTCGCCATTTTCGGGAAACATATTGGCTTCAATCTTCACTGAAGTCAGAGAAGGATGAAGGGTTCTTGCCAGGTAAGCAAATTTTTTCTCGTACTCCACCATTGCATTCTCCCTGTCTTTCGAATTCACAAAGCGATCATTTTGAGTGGTTTGCTTTGTAATGTAAAAGCCAGAGAAAAGCATACCCAGAAAAGGTAAAAACACAGAAAGCCTGGCAAATTTTGAATTTTGCAACCTGCTTTTGGCATTCTGCATCCTCGCCTTAAAGCCTGATTCAGCACCCCTCGCAAGGAACAGATAACCAATTGCCAGCAAGAACAAACCCACAATCGACCAGTGGCCCAAATACGCCAGAAATCCCCGAACAGAATCCCCGAAGCCATTCATGTCGGAGTACCTATACGAAAGACCTGAACCATACCGAAAAAGCGGATGTTCAATTTTCAAATAGCTGAGTCCGATAAAAGCAAGGTAGTAAATCAGAATGGCCACATTGCCTGCATACTTGTTGGACATAATGTTTTGAATACAAAACGCCAGCGCTGCAATCAGCCAGAGCCGGGGCAACTCATATAGGAAAATGGTTTGCAAATAAAGGCCGGGCTCAAAATGATAATATCCTTTGATTGCCTGAATACTCATTCCAACAATGGGTACCAGCGACAGAAGCATAATCGGAACAACAAGCAAGGCCCCAAATTTTGACCAGAAAACAACCTGATTACTGGTTGGAAATGCATCGTAAATGCCTTCCATTTTGGCTTGACGCTCACGCCAGACAATCTCACCTGCCAGAAAAATAATAATGGCAATGCTGAGGATACCGAACAAACTCGAAGTAACTGTTTCTAGCATAATTCCTGTTACCGGATGAATGCCGGTTTCGAAGGATGAATCTGCATACCAGGCATCTACAACCATGTAAAGTGCGGTGGCAAAGAGCAAAGCCAGAAAAATTCCGTTTCGAATGGTTTGGCGAATTTCCAGAACCAGAAGACTTTTAAAAATCCGGAATTGAGAAAAATCTGGCTTCCAGTTCTGCGAAGGCTCTGAAAACCAGATTTCTGGTTTCGACTTGCTTTCTGCTTTTTTGGGCGCCTTGCCGGAATCCGAAACCGGACTCATCCGAAACCGAAGGAAAACCAGCAAAAGAAATCCCGCACCAATGGATGACCAGAATAGTCGGTTCCAAAGATAAACACCTGTAAGTGGAACGAGGTTCTGGTTCTTTTCAGCTATCGACCAATATTCTGTGACATTTCCGGCAGCGGTAAGGCCAAAGGGATCCAGCAAACCGGCCAAAAACTTGTTATCAATTTCAGACAAAAGGTTGATGGAAATTGAATACAAAACGATAAACGAGATTGAAACAATGTAGGCATACATCATTTTTCGGGTAAGACTCACCAGAGAGAAAAAAAGCGAGCCCAAAAGAAAGACGCCCGGAAGAAGTGCTACCAACATTGGCCAGAAGTATGAAAACGCATTAAACGGACCCCAATTTGAGGCATCTGTATCTTTTGCCCTTGCAATCAACTCCCCAATAATCATCCCGATTGGAAGCAATGCATACACAATCAGGCACATCAACATCGTCCCCAAAAACCGGCCGGCCAGGTAATCCGTCCTTTTTATTGGAAATGCAAAAAGAAAGGTATCGGTGCGATGTTCAAAATCCCGGTAAACCGGCACCGAGAAAAAAGCCATAATTATAAACAGGCCCAGAAATCCAAGCGCTGAAATTACCTGATGAATGTTGTAAGGCGCATTGCTAAAAACTTTCCCATAACCACCACCGATTCTAACGATGTCGGTAGACATTGCGAGAATGCCTAGAATGAAGAAAATAAGGCCATAAATCCAGGTTGCAGGACGGGTAAGCCGGTAGCGCAACTCAAACTTCAATATCGAAAGCATAGAAAATCAGGTAAATGGAAAATTCTTAGGTTAGCAAATAGAAACTCCTCACGGGTCTATTCCAAGCTAGGCTGAATAAATGTTATCACATCAAGGATAAACGGAAACATTGGGACGAAGGGAGGAATCTTAATTTTATAATTTTAAAGGCGAACCAGATATTAAAGGATTCTTTTTATTCTTGCCCTTAATCTACCGGTTTTGTTTTTAACGCTCATTCTTTGGACCATTTTATCCTTTGCCTTTTGGGGCACAGGCAGGCTCTTGGCCAATAATTTCGGACCAGCTTCGATGCGGGAAGATTACCCCGAAACAAGTTATTTTTTCCTTGGTCTTTCCATTACAGGCCTGCTCAGCGGACTTGCCTGGATTTTTATCCCAGTCAACTTTTACTTCTCTTCAATCATCACCGGAATTGGCTTTGGATATGGATTGGCTTGTCTACCGGCTTTTCCAGACATCAATTTCAAAAGGCCTTTATTCCTACTTACCACTACGATTTTTGGAATTGCCTTATTGATCAAATCCTCTGCGCCCACATCCTTTTACGATTGTGGTTTGTATTATGTGCAAACCATGCGATGGGTTCAGAATTATGCCATTGTACCTGGCTTGGCCAATGTGCATATCAGATTTGGCAATGCATCCCTTTGGCATATTTTCTCTGCTGCTTATGATGTGCCAGGGATTTTTCATGGAAGTTTCGATTCAATCGGAGAACTTATGCTTTTCTGGTTCCTGTGTTTTCACGCATGGCAGGTTTATTCATTGGAAGGATTTGAAAGGTATCTCAGCCTCGGACTTGTCATTGCCGGCTTATTTTTCACCTTTCCAATGCTGGGCGCACCAAGTCCGGATCTGGCATGCGGGGTTTTGGGCATGCACACTTTCTGGCAGTTCAGGAAGTTCCTGAGATTCTGGAATCCAAACCAGCCAAACCAGCTCAATACCAGAGGACTAACACTATTTGTTCAAAGTTGTTTTCTGGCTGGAATAAAGCTTTCGGCATTACCTTTTCTACTTATTGCGGCGGTCGTTTGCTTTCTGGTGATGAGAGAGGGCTGGTATAAACAAGTGATTAAACTGCTCGTTCTTGGATTGGCTGCAGCCCTGACAATGGCTTGGCGCAGCTATATACTTTCAGGCTATCTCTTCTTTCCTGTTTTTTCCGGGAACCTGAATCCAGACTGGAAAATTCCGGATGCGGATGTACTACAATATCTGGCTGGAGTAAAAGGATTCGCAAGGCACATTCCATCCCAGCAAGAGCTATTGAATGGACTTTCTTACGAAGTTATTGCGTCGATGAAATTCAGTGAGTGGTTTCCACTTTGGGCTTCAGCCAGAAACATTACCGAATGGTGTTTTATGTTGGGTGGTGTTTTTGGTTGGCTATTCCTTGTGAAATATGCAGGCAACAAGGTCCGGAAACAATTTTCTTCCCAATGGCCACTGATTTTTTACACCTGGCTTTCGGGTATGATGCTGCTTTTTTGGTTTAGCAATGCGCCAGACCCACGGTTTGGCATTGCCGTTCT
>CAMDMI010000031.1 GCA_945902135.1 Spirosoma fluviale | reverse complement strand
TGGAGAATCTGTAGGGAGGGCTTGAAAATTCTGAAATCAAGAGTTTAATTGACAATCAGAATATTATGAATGTTCAATACCGGTCATGGACCGAAAAACTCTTTAACCGCAGCATTGATTTTATCTTTGGCAGCCTGCCAATCAAGGAGTATTAGCATCCTAGGTTGAGGCTTTTTATCTGCCAGTTCGGCCAATTGCAATGCCTCAGCAAGCAGTCTGTCCGGATAAGCTCTTCCCGGATTACTGCTTTGAAAAATATGAACAAGGTCATTAAAACTAAATTCATCCAGCAAAAAGGCCAGATCCACAAAATCCTTTTTTTCATACCGGATGAATTCTGGGTTGCTTGTAATAATCTCCAGCTTCATTGCAGCAATTTCCCTGAGGCCAGCCATCCTGATTCCACCCACTTCCAAAACGGGAAACCCAAAATCTTTATTCCAATCAATAACATCTACCTTAATACCATTGATTAGCCAGGAAATACCTTTGCCCAACGGTGATGAAATGTAATGAAGCAGTTGTGCATCCGATTTGAATTCAGCATAAATGGCCTCTTCAATTTTCTGGTAATCGGATTTATGTCCTGAAAATAAATCAATATCCACCGAAATCCGATGACCTAGTTGCAAAGCAAGTGCGGTACCTCCAACCAGTCGGTGATTTTCCAGATCCGGGATGGCCATCAGCCGGTTTAATACCCCTAAAAGAGCATCTGAAACGGTTTCTTTTCTAAGCACTTAAAATCTTTAAAAGAAAGTTGAAACAATGCCTTGGCCAATAAAATGCTGTGGCGAGGAAGTATGCTGATTTGTGATGTTAGCGTTTTCATCACCAGTGCCGAACCATAATAATCCCGCACCTGAAGTACTTCTTGCAGAGACCCCTTATCAAATACCCTAAGAATTACCCATTCGGCTGCTTCCTCGAAAGAAAGGGAAGCCGGGTCTATGTCCCAGAAGGTTTGTATAGAAATTATCGGAACACTCTTCATAATATGATCTGTAAATCCAGAATTAGCAAAAGCGCTGCACGAAAATACGGATTTTGAAATGGAAATATTGTAAGCGCAAGGAACTCGCATCTAGGCCGAAAACCTCCTCCTTACCGAAAGCCCAAATCCGGCTGTCATCACCAGAACTCCGATCCAGAGCACATTTATTCCTGGTTTCTCCAAAGCCTTGAAAATAATCCAGTCTGGTTTGAATGTCTCCGTTACCAAAGTGAATTCCTGAGACTCCGGCTTTATTTCTGTCAGTGCAATTCTTACTCCGGCATCCTCATTCACATCGGGCAAGATTCCTACCTGGCGGTTGCGAATTACAAACACAGGCTTGATTCTGAATGTTTCTCCATTGGGTCCTAAAATCCTGATCACAGCTTCCACTGCGGCTTCCACAGGTCCAAGGTTTTGTTTCAAAAAGCCCTCAACTGGGCGAACTTTTTCTAAAATGGCCACATGGTCGCCCGCGAAAAATGTATCTCCCAGATGCACAACGGAACTAACCGGCTCTGAAAACTTGGTTTCCTCTTCCGGATCAGGAATAGACGAAACATGGGTGTAAATATCTTTTCCAAAATATTTCCGAATGTCGGGCGAAGCAATGAGGCCCATATTCGGATTTACCTGAGCACGCGGATACAAACTAAAAGTGTCGCCCAAAGTATCCCGCACTGAAATTTCAAAATATGTATTCTCGGGATAAAAGGCCAGCGTATCACCTGGTTTTTGCCATTTACCGGCGAGCAAAACTGAATCACCAAGGATTGCCTTTTCTTCATTTTCCAAAGGCATTAAAAGTTCCTTTCGGATATAATCTCCGGATTTCAACTCATACCGAGGCCCTTTGTAAATCAGAGAATATGGGCCCATTTTCTGCACATCGTGCCTTGCCATGTAAATGTTATCATGGTTCATTTCATTGCTGAAATCTTTCCGATAAACCTTTCCGCTCGTATTGATGCTGATTACCTTGCTATAACCGGCAGAATAAAGAATACCAAGTAAAACCAAGGCAAGTCCAATGTGGGCTAGCGCACCTCCACTCAAGGCCGGTTTGCTTTTCAGCATGCGAACCAACATCTGAAAATTGGCCACCACCCCGAAAAGACTTAGCGCCAAAAGCAAAATGAGCTTCCAGTCATCAATGTTTGTCAGGATTATGAGCGCAATTGAAATTGCAAGTGAAATATTGAGCGGCAGGCTTAGTTTCTTAAAAACCTCTTTGGTTGTTTTGCCCTGCCAGAAAAAAAACTGCCCAATCCCGGTAAGTGTGGTTATGAGCATGAAAAAGCCCATCTGCCAATAGGTATAATGCAGGATTGGATCTGATGGCGGGGCAAGATTAAGTTCAGTTCCAAACGCTTTGGCGATGGAATTGTAAACAGGAATTGATGTACTGGCAAATACTTGAAAGGATGCAAGACTTAAGACCAGCACTCCAGTAGAAATCCAGAATTCTTTCGACCAGACTTCGGTTTCCTTTTTGCTGTGTGGGATTTCTTTCCACCGCAAAACCATCAACAAAACAGAAGCAAACAAATAGGCCAGCAGATACAAAAGCAACTGACCGGAAAGGCCAAGATCTGTGAACGAGTGCACCGAAGCATTGCCAAGAATTCCACTGCGTGTGAGGAAGGTTGCATATAAAACCAGAACAAAAGCCGCAACAACGAGGATAAATGCAGCGCCAATTCCAGTTTTTCTTGACTGAAATAAGAGCAGCATATGCAAAGCCGCAACCATGATCAACCACGGAATATATACAGCATTTTCTACTGGATCCCAGTTCCAGTATCCGCCGAAATTCAGTGTTTCGTAAGCCCAATAGGCGCCCATGGCAATTCCAATTCCAAGCACTCCAGCACCCAAACTGATCCAGGCAATGGCAGGCTTTACCCACTCGGTATATCTTTTGGTCCAAAGTCCGGCAATGGCATAACAAAATGGAATCAGGGCCAGCGCAAATCCAAGGAAAAGCGTTGGTGGGTGAATCACCATCCAGTAATTCTGAAGCAAAGGATTGAGTCCTCGTCCGTCTTCCGGAACATAATTTGGATTGATGGCGAAAATCGGGGCTTCGCGCTGGACATCTCTCAGCAAAATAAATGGAGAGCTTCCAACCTTGGCTTCAATTCCGGGCAAAACAACGCCGAGCAGCATGGAAAGCAGGAATGCCTGAACGGAGAAATATACAATCCAGATTTGGGCGCGCCAGGCTTTGTCTGCCTTTAAAAGAAAAAAACCAAGCACCACATGCCAGAAAATCCAAAGGAGAAAACTGCCTTCCTGACCTTCCCAAAAACAAGAAACCATGTAGTAAACTGGAAGGCGGGAACTCGAATGGCTCCAAGCGTAATGGTACTGATAATGATGGCTATAAATGATGTAGAACAAACTGCCCACCACGCCAAAAACAGAAAGGGCATGAATCCAGAAAGAAACCTTCCCAGCCTTTAAGGATAATTCCTTCTGAACTTCATCTTTACCCAAACCAGTTGTAAAGGCGAAGATTCCATAAAGGCTGGAGATGAATGCAAGAATGATGGCAGCGTGGCCCAATTGTCCGGATTCCATAAAGCGTTTCGTCTGGGAAAGACGCTGCAAATTAGGAGTAAAATCCTGCCCTCTTAGAAACCAAAAAAAGAAATCATCCGAAAAAGAAAATCAGAAATAAAAATCGGCGGATCAGATGAAATTACTTCGTCCAAACTTGGTATCCACCAAAATCTTGGGAAACATGAAAAGCCGAAAAATCCTGTCCGGGGAATGATGGCTTTTGTCCAAACCTTGTGAGGAGAATTAAGTTTGGATGCGTGGAAACATAATTGCTCAATCCCTTTAATGCATCTCCCTTTTTTCCTTCAAAAACCTGGGCCGAAACATCCCGGTTTGGATTGGCAATACAATCAAAGAAGATGGTGGTTAGGTTGTCTTCCCATTGTCTATCTGTGAGGAGCATTATTTCACCTTGAGGAAAATCAGTTTTCAATTTAGTAGCAAAAGCAAGGTCACTTTCATAGGTTGATTTCAGAGCAGCTTCCTGATTCAGAAAAACACCAGCAAACCAGTTGAGTCCGGACAAGCCAAAAAATAAAAGAAACGCAAGTGATGGAAAAAGCCATTTGCTTGTGGAAAAACGAAAAAATGCCGATCCGGAAAATGCCGAAATTCCGATTGGAACCAGAATGCAGGAAATCAACAAGCTTTCCTGAAAGTAATTTACACCAGAGCCAAACTTAAGCGATGCGAGTAAGGATGGGAAAAACACCACAAACATCGAAGCAGCCAAAACCCTGAGCGCTCTGTTTTTTTCGTGGGCAAACTCAAATGCAAGCATCAAAGCCGGGGCAAACAAAACCACATACAAGCCAAAATACCCTCGGAAGACCGACATGAACCAGGAAAGGCTTATCCCATTCTTTAAACCTCCAACCGTATTGGCGAAAAAATAATCGCCATAATTCCATCGAAGAAACATAAGTCCGGATGCAAGCACCAGCCCGGCGCCAACAATATAAATACTGAGGTTTTTCCATTCAGCTCCGAAAAGAAAAGCCAATGGAAGGATGCCAAAAGCCACAATTCCATCTTGCTTACAGAGAAAGCAACACAAGGAAAGCAAGAAGGCCAATGCCATTTTATATCTCAATTTCAATCCATTGCTCTTGCAAAGAACAAACACCTGCAGAATCAGAAAAAACGCCTTCAAAGAATCTGGTCGACCAGAAATGGTGAAAGTATCAGAAACAAGAAATGAAAGAATGGCAAAGATCCCAGCCAGAAATACAGGCACTTTAAACCGCCGGAAAGAAGTGAGGAATACAATCCCGGAAAAACCAAGACTGATCATCAAATTCAAAACCCTGGCAAGCCTGTAAACGCCGTGGGCATCACCTGGTTGTATAGAAAATAATTTACCCAGAAAAGCCAAAAGCTCGTAGTAAAGCGGCATGTACTGAACATATGAAAAAGGCAGATTTTCAGGATTGGTGTACAATGACCGACCCGACATTATGCGCTGAATTCCCCAAATCACATTGCGCTCAAAGCCACCTAAATCCGGAACATAGCTTTGAGCCAAAACCCATTTCCAGGACACATTCAGGAGTAAAAAAGCAATGAGAAAAAAAGCAAAGAGCTTCTTACCTGCATTTTTAGAAAGGAATGTTGACGGCCTTTCCATTTTTTCTATTCCGAAATGATCTCTGAAATGTAATCCTGATAATCCTTCGCCGGGATAAACAGCTTTTGTGTTCTGGACATCAGCACCACAAACAAAAGCAAAAGCGAAACCAGAAAAGACTGCATGATGATGGAAGCAAAGCCTGAAATGACAGTTGTAGCCCAGCCTGGAGAAGCAAATGGGGTAAAAAACTTAACCAAAGCCACACCCATAATCATTGAAAAACTAAAGGCTGCGAGGCCAAGACAAAATAGGACCAAGCGCACTGCCATTGTATCTGCATGAATGGCTACGGCAGACAATCCATGAAGCACAAGACTGGTGAAATTCATTTTACTACTCCCTGCCAAACGCTTTCCACGCTCCAGAGGAATGCTTGTGTAGGGAATTCTGGATTTAAGAATTCCACCCGAAAAATGGTTCCATATTTCCGAAACATGGGCAACACGCGTACTCAGTCTCCCGGGGATAAAGCTATAATTACCGAAAGCAATTTTCTTTCCGGTAAGAGCTAAAAAGACCAATTTATAAATTTCATAGAAAAACTTGAATACAAGTCCTTCATGCCGTTTCGTTCTCCTGGCAAAAACAATACAATCATTTTCGAAAGATGAATTCGCTAGTTGTTCCATGTCTTCAGGACGATCTTCACCATCGGAGTCCATCACCATAATTGCAGCGCCTGGAAATTTTGCAGCAACGGCCGCAATTCCAAGGGCGATGGCTTTTTGGTGACCAACATTCCTGGTTAATTCAATATGAAAATCTCCCCGATCCTTTCGAAGCAGTGAATGCGGAGCCGCCATATGACTGCCATCGTTCACCCAGCAAAACCGCAGCCTTGCATAAAAGACATCACTGGCATGGCGTTTGATTTCCTTTAACAGGAGCGCACAGGACTCCCAGTCGTTAAAAACCGGAATGACCACAAATATTGAAGAATTGTCAACCTGCATGCTTCTCGCTACTCAATCACCTAAAATGCAATGTTACATTAGGAAGTCAAGAATTCAAAAGCAGGAGTTTCTAGACTGAAAGAAAATGAAAATGGAAGAAAAATTTTAAAACCAAGTCTGCCCTGCCTTGTTTTGCAGATTATGAGAAAATCGTCCATCCACATTGAGGTAACACTCGATCAGAATAATATCCCGGAAGAAATTCAGTGGCACGCATCTGAGAATCCCGGCCAAACAGAAAAAACTAAGTCATTCGCCTTGTCTTTCTGGGATTCGGAAAATTCGGCCATCATGCGCATCGACCTTTGGACAAAAGATATGCTCGTTGGAGAAATGAAGCGCTTCTTTTTGCAAACACTTGGAGGGATGAATGAAACCCTTCAGTCTGCAACCAACGACAATGCTTGGTATGAGGAAGTGGAATTATCCATTCAGAAACTGGCAAAAATGCTTCAGGAGGAGGAGTCGAAAGGCCTTAACTGATAGAATTTAGAAGCGGCTAAAACCCGAGATTTGACCGGTATTTCCAATTCCCAGCAAACCGGATAACCGGATAAAAAAAGAAGCCCCCGAAATTCGGAGGCTTCCAGGATTCAGAAATACTGAGATTATTTCTTTGAAGGAACTGCCTTTTTTGCGGCAGGCTTAGTAGCCAGCGGCATTTTCTTATCTGCAACCGGAATGGCTGGTACAGTTGGAACTACTGCAGGTGCAACGGGAGGTTCTGGCATTGTTTGCACCAGTTTCATTTCATTTATCAAGTTCTGGGCATTCGCGTACTTGTCGATCATCAACAACACATAGCGAATATCACAGCTGATGGTTCTCTGAAGTGCAGGCTCAAAAGCGATATCACCGCTCATTGCCTCCCAGTTTCCATCAAATGCCAAACCAACCAGTTCGCCATTTCCATTGATCACAGGACTTCCAGAATTTCCTCCAGTGATGTCGGTATTGCCAATGAAGCCAACAGGAACAGTTCCGTTTTCAGCCCAACGGCCATAATCTTTGCGCTGCCAGATTTCTTTCAGTTTGGCAGGCACGATAAACTCTTCATTCATAGGATCTTCCTTCTCCATAATGCCGTCGAGTGTGGTGCTGAAATTATAATAAGTAGCATCCTTTGGCTTGTAGGCACCAACCTTTCCATATGTCATGCGCATGGTGGAATTGGCATTTGGATAATACTTTTTTGCATCCTTGTTCATGATAAGGGTTCCTTCTACATAAAGGCGGTTGCAGCGATCAACATCGGCGTTGATTGGCATCACCTGAGGTGAAATGCGGGTCATTGCATTGCTGAGGAAAGAGCTGGCTGAAACAAACGCAGGATCTTTTTCGAGGACTTTTGCGTCCGGCTTTGCCAAGAAGGCTTTTGCCTTGTTGGAATCTGCAAAAATGGACTTAGAAAAAACATCCGCTGTCCACTTATCAATATCCCCTTTGTATTTTTTCTGAAGATCTGCGGTCAAAATTGTCGGCTGTTGCTCTTCCAGAATGTCCTCACGATACATTTTCATCATGGCGGCAAACAGCTTTTTGTCGGTTGCAACATCATAATCCTTGTAAGTTTCCCAAAGACCTTCTTTAAGATCTGCTGCTGCAGCTGAAACCTTGGCAGATTTTGCTTTGCTGGTATCTGGTAAGCTAAGGGCTTCCATCAATCCACGGGCACCAAGCGCCATGGTATGAATTTCAGCGCCCAATCCAGCTTCATTTAAGTAAGTGGATGACTTGCGGAACTTTCTAAGTTTCTCAAATGCCGAGCCCATTTCAGCCAATACTTTACCGTATTTTACTTTGCGAACTGGATCTGAATCGGCCCATTGCTGAAAAGCTGTTTCCTCAGCCAATTTCTTATCCACAACATCCAGACGGTTAAGACCCTGGGATTGCCCGATGAAATACTTCCAATAGTTGGCAATTTGCGCATACTTCGCTGCATACTTAATGCGAACAGCAGGATTTGCATCCATATTTTCCTTCATCAACTTGAGCTTTTTGTCGCGAATCACAACCACTGCAGGATTGGAAATGTCCAAGGCCATTTTCACTCCGTAGGAGCTAAGGAAACGATTGGTTCTGCCTGGAAAACCAAAGATCATCGTAAAGTCACCTTCTTTTACTCCTGAAGTAGAAACCGGAAGGAAGTGCCTTGGCTTCAATGGCACATTGTCTTTGGAATAAGTAGCAGGCTTTCCATCCTTTCCGGCGTACACACGGAACATTGAAAAATCACCAGTGTGACGCGGCCACATCCAGTTGTCGGTATCTCCACCAAATTTTCCAACAGATTCTGGCGGGGTTCCAACAAGACGAACATCTCTGTATGTTTCATAAACACAGAGATAATACTCATTACCATCGAAATAAGGCTTCACCTCGGCATCGAAACCGGTTCCTTGGGTAGCTTCTTTTTTAATGGCAACGAATTCAGTCTCCGCTGCTTTTCTCCTTTCTGACTCAGTCATCTGGTCATTGAATTTAGCAAGCACCCGCTGGCTAACATCTTCCATGCGAACAAGGAACTTCACGAACAAGTCAGGATTAGGAAGCTCCTGGTCTTTGGAATAGGCCCAGAAACCATCACGCAGATAATTTTTTTCTACTGAACTATGCGATTGAATTGCACCATATCCGCAATGGTGGTTGGTGAGAATAAGGCCTTCGCCTGATATTATTTCACCAGTACAAAATCCTCCAAATGAAACAATTGCATCCTTAAGGCTGGAAGAATTTACGCTGTACAATTGCTCTGCACTAAGTTTGCACCCTGCCTTCTGCATATCCCCAATGTTTAGGCGGGCAATATGAAGCGGCAGCCACATACCTTCATCCGCACGCAGATTCCCTGCAGTAAGGCAAAGGCAACTAAGAAGGGCAATTGCCCACTTTCTTGATTTGAACATAAAAATTGATGAAGATTGATTGATAAAAATTGGTGTGCAATACTTGAAATAAAAACGAAGCGACCAAAACTGCCCGCTTCAAAAGGAAAAAAAATGTGTTGGATGGCAATTATTCGCCTTGGTCTTTTTGAAGGTCGCGGATGATTTTATAAAGGCCAGTAACTAGGAAAAACATCATTCCAATAAGTTCACCATTCCCTTTTTTCCATTGCAATTTGTCTCCCAAAAATCCTCCAAGCCAATAGCCCACAAGGATAATGAGCACAAACTGCAAAGCCATCCCGCTGTACTTCAGCCAGGGGTTGTTCATGTGCCGATTCCCCTCAGGGACTAATTAACAGAAACCTGCTTAAGTCCGGCCGTTCCGTTGAGAGAAACTTCTTTAGAAACTGCACCCATTTTACAACTTCCGTTGAATTTGGCACCTGCTTCAATTACAAGTTTTCCGGTATTAATGTCGCCGTGAATGGTGGATGAACTTTTAAGAGTCAGCATTTCCTTCACTTCAACTTTGCCATTTACCTCACCAGCCAATTCAGCATGAGAAGCGTTCAGATTTCCATCAAGGATGGCACCCTGACCTAATGTCACACGGGCCTTGCAGAAAAGGTTGCCGTCAAGTTTTCCGTCGATGCGGATGTCACTAGAAGTTTCAATATCGCCCGTAACCGTTGTACCCTTGCCGATCACATTCATTGTGCTAGCGGAAGTTGTGTATGGGTTTTGATTTTCGCCAACCGGCGCAACCGGTGTCGGTGTATTCACTTCCTTCGAGTTGTTTCCAAAAAGAGCCATAGTTTCAAAATGTTATAAATTAGACTTATTAAAATTTAAGGGATTAGGCAATTACCCCCAATCCCGAAAGTGCTTTCTTCATCGTCTCGCCAATTTCGGCAGGACTATCAACGACAAAAATTCCGTTTTCCCGCATGATGCGCATTTTTGCAGCAGCTGTATCATCAGCACCACCGATAATTGCACCAGCATGGCCCATTCTACGGCCTGGAGGCGCAGTTTGTCCAGCGATAAAACCAACCACGGGTTTGCGGTTGCCATCAGCACGAACCCAACGGGCTGCATCTGCCTCATAAGTTCCACCAATTTCTCCGATGAGGATAATGGCGTCCGTTTCATCATCATTCATCAGCATTTCAACTGCCTCTTTGGTCGTGGTTCCGATGATTGGATCGCCACCAATACCAATTGCGGTTGAAACTCCAAGACCTGCTTTTACAACTTGATCAGCAGCTTCGTAGGTAAGCGTACCTGACTTTGAAACAATGCCAATTCTGCCTTTTTTGAAAACGAAACCAGGCATAATGCCCACTTTGGCTTCATCAGGAGTAATCACACCCGGACAGTTTGGCCCAATGAGAACAGAATTTCTTCCTTTCACATATTCCTTGGCATACATCATGTCTTTTATGGGAATGCCTTCGGTGATGCAAATAATGACACCAATTCCCGCATCAGCAGCCTCCATTATGGCATCAGCAGCAAAAGCCGGTGGCACAAAAATGATGGAAACATTGGCGCCAGCTTTTGAAACGGCTTCAGCAACAGTATTAAAAACGGGCTTTTCAAGGTGTATCTGCCCACCTTTTCCCGGGGTAACTCCACCCACTACATGTGTGCCGTATTCGATCATTTGTTGGGCATGAAAGGTTCCCTCGGAACCTGTAAAACCCTGAACAACAACCCGGGAATTTTTATTGACCAGTACGCTCATTGAAATAAAATGATTAAGGAATCTTTGAATATAAGGATGGCAAAATTATTCGGAAAATGCCTGCATACAAAATGAAATTTACGATTCGGTAAAGATTGTTTTTTGGATGAACAATCCCTTTATATTTGCGCATCGAAAAGGATATGAAAAAACAGTTTTTGCAAATCTGCTGCCTTGTAGTTCTAGCCTCCTGCGGTCGTCATAGCCAAATAGTAAAGGAGCCAAACAAGGAGATAAAAATCGAAAACCCAAGGGTTTACGGCGAAGTTGATGGTCCAGCGCGCCAATCAAAACAAACTTATGCTGCTGCTCCGGATGCTGTTGAAAAAAGCGCACGGATTAAAGATGTATTATTTGGTAATAAAAAATCCACAGTGGTAAGTGCAACTGCATCAGCACCTGTAACTGTTGTTCCGGCTTCTTCAGCAGACACAACAACAGGAAAATAAATAAAAATTTTCGCTTGGGTATTGCATTCTGAAAACCTGCTTATACTTTTGCATCACCTTCTTCCTTAGCTCAGTTGGTTAGAGCACCTGACTGTTAATCAGGGGGTCCTTGGTTCAAGCCCAAGAGGAAGAGCAAAAATGGCAGCCCCGGGCTGCTTTTTTTTTAGTCCGGATATTTAAACGCTGATAACATGCAGTTCGTCGTATCATCCTCCCTAATCCTGAAAAATCTTTCGCAGATTTCAGGTGTGGTTTCAACCAATCCGGTAATTCCGATTCTTGAGAATTTCCTGATTGACATCAATGATGGCATTTTGGTGGCAACCGCCTCGGATTTGCAAACTACCGCCAGAATTAATATTCCGGTGGAGGCAAGCGAAGATGGCACTGTTGCTGTTCCTGCCAAGATTTTTCTCGAAACACTGAGAAATCTCCCAGAACAACCCATCACAATTATTATTGATGAGGAAACCTATAGTGTAGAAATCATTTCAGAAAATGGTCGCTACAAGGTTTCTGGAGCCAACTCAGTTGATTTTCCACGCGTGCCTGCAGTAGCAAACGCATTCTCTGTGAACATGGAGGCCGGAACCCTGAACAGGGCTTTGGGAAATACATTATTTGCGACAAGCAATGATGAAATGCGACCAAGCATGAGTGGAGTTTACCTTCAACTCAAAGCGGAAAGAACTGTTTTTGCATCTACAGACGGTCACCGTCTGGTACGCTATCAGCGATCCGACCTCACATCACCGAACGAAACTTCTATCCTTCTTCCTAGAAAAGCCCTTACTGTTGTAAAAGGACTTCTTCCAAGTGATAAGACTACGGTAAAATTGAATTTCAATTCATCCAATGCGTTTTTTGAATTTGGAAACATCGAGCTTATTTGTCGTCTTATCGACGAGCGTTTTCCTGAGTATGAGAATGCAATTCCATTGAACAATACCAATGTAATGACGGTTGAGCGTCTGGAATTACTTAATTCGCTCAAGCGTATTTCCATCTTCTCCAACAAGGCTACAAACCAAGTCCGCTTTTCAATAAAAGCTACTGAACTTCAAATTTCTGCTGAAGATGTCGATTACAGCAACGAAGCTTCTGAAAAGCTAAATTGCGATTTCAAAGGTGAGCCAATGGAAATTGGTTTCAGTTCGAAGTTGATGATGGAAATGCTTAACAACATCTCCTCCAACTTGGTTGACCTAGAAATGTCGGCTTCAAACAAGGCAGCTTTGCTGATTCCCAAAACATTAGAAGGTGGCGAAGAAATTTTGATGCTCATCATGCCGGTGATGCTCAATACCAACGCCTGATAAATAAGGACTTGATAGAGGGTTCCCTCTTATTTCCAAAATCCTAACCAGGAGCTAAAATGCTCAGTTTTCCTCATGCTAAAATCAATTTGGGCTTGCGAATTACACGCAAAAGATTCGACGGATTTCATGATCTGGACACCTGCTTTTTCCCTGTTCCCGAAATTTTTGATGCACTAGAAATGTGCCCTTCCCAGGAATCCAGCCTCGATATTTATGGGATGGAGTGGAATGAAGCGCCAGAAGCGAACCTCGTTTGGAAGGCAATGGAATTATTTCGAAAGGAAGAAGCTTCCCTCCCACCCTTAAGCTGGTTTATTCAAAAGAAAATCCCCACTGGCGCAGGAATGGGCGGCGGTTCATCGGATGCTTCATTCGCTTTACGCATGATGGCGAAGTACTGCAATTGGAGTTCTGGTGACCCACGATTATTGAAAATGGCGGCAACACTTGGAAGTGATTGTGCCTTCTTCCTTCAGGATCAACCAATGCTGGGAACTGGAAGAGGAGAAATTTTGGAACCCTTTTCTATTGATTTGAGTGCGTATGAAATTCGATTTGTATGTCCAGGCATTCATATTTCTACAGCGAAAGCCTTTGCCGGCGTGTCCCCAAAAACTTCAGAAATTCCATTAAAAGAAATTCTAAGTCTAAATCCAGCACAATGGAAAGGGAAACTAAAAAATGATTTTGAGGACAGTATTTTCCCTCAGTTTCCTGCATTACAAATAGTAAAAGACAAATTTTACGATGAAGGAGCCATCTACGCTTCTATGAGCGGTTCAGGTTCTTCGATGTTCGGAATTTTCCAGAAAAATTCCTGATGGCGTTAATATTCTAAGCAAAAACTGAATCACGGAATGGCTCATACACCATTCTGATTCCTTCTTCAAGCTCAATTTTGTGGTGCCAGCCCTGACGATGCAACTTACCCACATCCATCAATTTCCTCTGCGTTCCATCTGGCTTAGAACTATCCCATACAATTTTTCCTTCAAATCCGGTAATGCGGGCGATCAGTTCAGCCAGTTCTTTTATGCTTAAATCTTCCCCAGTCCCAATGTTGATAAGTCCGGCATCTGAATAATTCTCCATCAGATACAAACAGGCATCTGCAAGGTCATCCGCATGCAAAAACTCGCGCTTTGGCGAACCACTTCCCCAGACCACAACTTCCTGACGACCTTCCAGCCTAGCCTCATGAAATTTACGAAGCAAAGCAGGAAGCACATGACTGTTGTTCAGGTCATAATTGTCGTTGGGCCCATAAAGGTTTGTGGGCATCACCGAAATAAAATCGCAGCCATACTGAATTCGATACGACTCACACATTTTGATGCCTGCAATTTTTGCAATTGCATAGGGTTCATTTGTGTATTCGAGAAGACCTGTAAGCAAATAATCTTCCTTCAATGGCTGTGGCGCCATTTTAGGATAAATGCAACTGGAACCCAGAAAAAGCAACTTCTTAACCCCATTTACATAAGACTGATGAATCACATTGTTTTGAATCATCATGTTTTCATAAATAAAATCCGCGCGATACACATTGTTCGCATGGATTCCACCAACCTTTGCCGCCGCCAAAAACACATAATCAGGCTTTTCTTCCCGAAAGAAATTCTCCACTGCTGCCTGATTTTTCAGGTCAAGTTCAGAAGACTTTCGGGTAATGATGTTGTGAAAACCCTTGGCTTCCAGAGCACGGAAAATGGCTGAACCAACCATTCCCCTGTGACCTGCTATGTATATTTTGGCGTTGATATCCATTTGATGTTGATCGTTTTCCTCTAAGGGAAAATATTATTCGTAGTAATTCATGATTTTGTGACCACCTTTTTGAAGGTACTGATCACGCTTAAAAAGCGCAAGATCGCTGGACATCATATCCTTGACAAGAGCAGGAAGGTCGTATTTAGGTTTCCAACCAAGTTTTGTCATAGACTTTGTAGGATCTCCAATCAGCAATTCCACTTCTGTAGGGCGGAAATACTTCGGATCTACAGCAACAACAGCTTTCCCGATTTCGAGCTGATATTCAGGATTGTTGCAAGCTTTTATATAACCTACTTCATCAACACCTTCGCCAATGAATTCAAGTTCAATGCCGACCTCAGCGAATGACATCCGGACAAAATCACGAACATAAGTGGTAATGCCTGTGGCGATTACAAAATCCTCAGGCTCAGGCTGCTGAAGGATAAGGTACATGGCCTCAACATAATCTTTGGCATGACCCCAATCGCGCTGCGCATCCAGATTTCCTAAAAACAATTTATCCTGAAGGCCCATCGCAATCTTAGAAACGCCACGGGTAATTTTTCGGGTAACAAAAGTCTCTCCACGGATAGGAGATTCGTGGTTAAACAAGATGCCATTACAGGCATACATGCCATACGCTTCTCTGTAATTCACTGTAATCCAAAAACCGTACATCTTGGCAACGGCATAAGGAGAACGCGGATAGAATGGCGTTTTTTCAGATTGAGGAACTTCCTGCACAAGGCCATAAAGCTCAGATGTTGATGCCTGGTAAATGCGGCATTTGTCAGAAAGACCAAGAATTCGAACAGCTTCCAAAATGCGAAGCGTTCCAATTCCATCAGCATTTGCTGTATATTCAGGTGTGTCAAAACTCACCTTCACATGGCTCATTGCACCAAGATTGTAAATTTCATCAGGCTGAACTTCCTGAACAATTCTGATTAAATTCGTAGAATCGGTCAGATCGCCATAATGCAGCTTGAAGCGAATGTTGGTTTCGTGCGGATCTTGATACAAGTGATCAATTCGATCGGTATTGAACAAAGAAGACCTCCGTTTGATCCCATGTACTTCATAGCCTTTGGCAAGTAAAAACTCTGCCAAGTATGCCCCATCCTGACCGGTAATACCCGTAATCAGTGCTTTTTTCATAATCGTTCAAAAAATAATTTAACGGTCGCAATTAAGGTGCGCAAGGTAGAGAAAAATCCCTATTCAGATACAGGCTTGTGAAGACAAATAGGCAGATTAGATTTGCAACAATTATGGTGATTGGAGACAAGGTGCGGATGCTTCACGGTTCAGGTGAAGGAGTGGTAACCAAAATAAGCGGGGACCAGGTTACAGTAATGCTCATACAGGGCATTGAAATTCCGGTTCACCGGCGAGATTTGGTGGTTGTAGCCGCAAGGCAGGAAGCTGCGCAAATGCAAAAAGCAGGTGACAAGGGAAAACCCATGCTTCAGCCAAGAACTCCCGGAATGCTCTTCTTGAAAGAAGGAATATACCTTGCCGGAATTCCTCGCTCTCCGATGCTGGTGGATTTTTCAATTGTAAATCAAACTGATTATGAACTTTTTATCTTGATTTACAAACTATCAAGACCGGTAAACCAATTTTTTACAAGCATACAACTCAACCCAAAATCCCGCATTGAAATTCCTGGGGCACTGCCAATTCAGGAAACCAACCACCTCATTGGGCTCGCTTTTCAGATTATAAAATTTCATCCAAGTCAAGGCAACCCAGCACAGTGCATTGAGCCTCGAATTGCGTTCTCACAAATACCCTGGCAAAAAACAAAGCAGCGAATTCCCCAGATGGAAACTGAGGGCTACATGATTCAGCTGGATGACTTGGCCACCACCCCAGACCCTGAAATGCTCAGACAGCAAATGATGAGTCCAAATACCAAACAGGAAATTCAAATTCCCAAGCGTCGAATTGCCTTTCGGGAAATAGACCTTCATATTGAAAAACTGGAAAAAAATTCAGGCGACCTAGCCGCAGCAGAAATACTAAGCTTTCAAATCCAGCATTTCGAAAAAGCATTCGACAAGGCAATTCTGGATGGTGTTGAAAAACTAATCGTGATTCATGGGACAGGGAATGGAATTTTACGAACTGAGGTTCAGAAACGCCTTTCCGGTAATTCTCAGATAAAACATTTCAAGGATGCCCAGAAGGAACGCTTTGGATATGGCGCCACAGAAATCCAGTTTTAAAAGACACTTCAAAATTTCCTGCAAAGCATTGCTTTGTTTTAATTTACTTTGAGGCCAATTATGCAGAATATTAAGACTCTGTCCATTGTTATACCAGCCTATAACGAGGGCCCAACCATCCACCGGATTCTTGACCGTATCCGAAATGTAAGTCTTACCAACGGAATAGAAAAAGAGCTCATCATCGTGAATGATTGCTCTAAAGATGATACTGAGGAAGCCATTCTGCGGTATAAGAGTGAAAATCCCAACCTCAACATCCAATACTACAAACACGCTGTAAACCAAGGTAAAGGTGCCGCATTACACACTGGTATTTTAAAGGCAAGCGGTGATTTTCTTATTATTCAGGATGCCGATCTGGAATATGATCCAGAGGAATACAACCTGCTTCTGGCACCTGTAATCAGGGGCGATGCGGATGTTGTTTATGGCTCCAGGTTCATGGGTGGCAGCCCGCACCGAATGCTGTTTTTCTGGCATACTTTAGGAAACAACTTTCTTACTTTCCTTTCCAACATGTTCTCTAATCTGAACATGACAGACATGGAAACCTGCTACAAGATGTTCCGGACATCCACCATTCAAAACATCGAACTGAAAGAAAAGCGCTTCGGCTTCGAGCCTGAAATAACCGCCAAAATTGCCAGGGTGCAGGGCATCAGAATTTACGAGGTGGGCATCTCCTACTATGGCCGCACTTATGCAGAAGGAAAAAAAATCGGCTGGAAAGATGGCTTCCGTGCCATTTACTGCATACTGAAATACAATCTTTTCTCCCGCTAACCGGGATTTCGAATTCCTGGCCCCAGCATCTTTTTAAATCCCTTTTCATCCAGGGCAATTAGCCCTGTGAGGATAGTTGTTGCAATCAAAGCTGGAATCCCGTTTTCTTGGACATAATCCCAGAAAAAATCTGAATCATTGTAAATCAACCACTTTGAAATGGCAATGAAGAAAAAGAGGATGACCAAGCCCAAAAACAATATCCGCCCGGAACGAAAAACCTCAGGCAATACTTCCTCCTTATAAAAATGCGAGTCCCGCACCACATGAAAAACCATTTTCTTAAGGTAAAAACCAAATCCTACAACCATTCCGAGTGAAACCAGACTCAAAATGGTGTTTCCTGTGAATAAGAAAAAATCGAATAATCCATGGGAAAGAACGCCGATAGAAAATCCAAGGCCCATATAAAGCCATTGAAATCTTCCCTGATTTTTTACACCCAACCACAAAAAATATCCAGCCACTGTACTAAAAAAAATGTGCGCCGGAACTGAAATGGCAGCCCGCAATTGCAGAACATCAATTCCATGCTCCTCAGCGTAAAGTATGTTTTCAACGCTCGCAAAACCAATGGCTGAGATGGCAGGATATTTGATAAAATCTACTGATTCATCTACCCATTTACTTGTCTTGAGAATCACCAGAAAAGGAAGAATTTTACTAAGCTCTTCCACTGCCCCAACTTTAAAAATTGCGTAATTCAAAAGTGAAATGGTATCCGATTGATCAAATGCTCCCTCAATAAATGGCTGCACGGAAAGCGTCACCAAAGGACTAAGCATGCCAAGAAAAAGGCAAATAAATGTTGCATAGCGACTTTCAGATTCGAAACTATCTATTTGCCTAAAAAACCAAACCCATACAAAACCCAGGAGCAAAGAAGCAATTACATTGAGGATGAAAGTCATTTCCATAGCCACATTTTTTAAACTGAATTCAGTTTCAATTAACAAGATTTTATTCAATTCCCAATGCATGCCTTATTTCAGGATTAGAGCCGGTTTTTAGGCTTTAAAACCCTATATTTGCGGCCCGTTTCTACGAGAATTATGATTTCTACCAGCAATGTATCCCTGCGCTTCGGCAAGCGCCTTCTTTTTGAAGATGTTAGCATTAAGTTCACTCCCGGCAACTGTTATGGCCTCATTGGAGCCAATGGTGCAGGCAAAACCACTTTCGTTAAAATCCTATCCGGAGAAATTGAGCCCCAAACCGGCGATGTAATCATGATGCCAGGCCAACGCCTTGCGGTTCTGAAGCAGAACCAGTTTGCCTTCGACGAATTTCCTGTTCTGGAAACAGTAATCATGGGTCACGAGCGACTTTACGCCATCATGAAAGAGAAGGAAACCATTTATGCGAAAGAAGATTTTTCCGAAGCTGATGGAAACCGTGCCGCAACGCTTGAAGAAGAATTTGCAGAACTCGAGGGCTGGAATGCAGAATCGGATGCTGCCACCATGCTGAGTGAACTTGGTCTGAGCGAAGACCAGCATCACAGAATGATGAAAGACCTGGACGGCAGCGAAAAAGTAAAAGTTTTGCTGGCACAAGCATTGTTTGGAAATCCAGATGTGCTGCTACTTGATGAGCCTACAAACAACCTCGACCTAAAAACTGTTCAGTGGCTGATTCGCTTCCTTGGTGATTTTAAAAATACTGTGGTTGTAGTATCACACGACAGATATTTCCTGGATGAAGTTTGTACGCACATTGCCGACATTGACTTTGGAAAAATTCAGATTTACCCAGGCAACTATTCCTTCTGGTACGAATCAAGTCAGTTGGCACTGCGTCAAAAAGCAGATCAGAACAAAAAGAATGACGAGAAAAGAAAAGAACTGGAAGAATTTATCCGCCGTTTTTCTGCCAATGTAGCGAAGTCGAAGCAGGCCACCGCCCGCCAGAAAATGCTCGAGAAAATCACTCCTGACGAAATTAAGCCGTCGAACCGGAAATACCCTTATATCTTTTTCAAGGCCGAGAGAGAAGTTGGCGATCAGGTTTTGAGCGTTCAAAACCTTGGCTATCAAAATCCGGAAGGTGAATGGCTTTTCCGCAACCTCACTTTCTCAGTTGAGAAAGACCAGAAAGTGGCGGTGGAAAGCGAAAGTTCAACTTCCAATACTGCCCTTTTTCAGGTTCTGGCTGGTGAACTAAAACCGACCGAAGGGGAATTTAAATGGGGCGTCACTACCTCACTTGGTCACTTACCAAATGACAATTCTATTTATTTTAAGGATGCCAGCCTCAACCTTGTGGACTGGTTGCGCCAATATTCAGTTGAGAAAGATGAAAGCTACATCCGTGGTTTTCTTGGGAGGATGCTTTTCTCCGGAGAAGAGGCTTTGAAAAAATCCAATGTTCTGTCGGGTGGCGAAAAAGTACGTTGTATGTTCAGCAAGCTAATTCTCGAAGCCGGCAATGTGCTTATTCTGGATGAGCCTACCGACCACCTGGATCTTGAGAGCATCACAGTTTTGAACAACTCGCTCACAGAATTTAAAGGCATTATTTTGATGAAGAGCCGTGATTTTCAACTCAACAATACCGTGGTAAACAGGTCCCTGGAGATTGGGAATGGCGTGGTCATGGACAAACTTGGAAAGTTCGAAGAGTACATTCAGGCCCGCGACGAGAAAAAAGCACTGGCTTGATAATCAAAACGGCCAAGGATGCAATCGCAAGCCTTGGCCGTTAAAAATAATTTCTATTCTAAATTTCTAATGCTGGAACAGCAATCAGTTTTACACTGCGTTGCTGCTCAATTTGGCACCTAGATATTCTCGGTTCATGCGGGCAAT
>CAMDMI010000030.1 GCA_945902135.1 Spirosoma fluviale | reverse complement strand
TTTTAGGAGTGCAAACTGAATGGAAGCACAAATGTCCGGAAGATTTTCCTCAATCCAGATGGGCTCTTTTTCTCGAAGAAAATATAAAAAGGAAGTCTTAACCCCAGAGTATGAAAAGCAGAATGGCGCCGTTTTGGCAACTGGAAATGAAAATGCTTTTGGATTGCCTTTTTTGGCCTGATCGTCAACCAATTTCCCTCCCGGATAGCCCAATCCGAGAAGTTTGGCGCACTTATCAAAAGCCTCGCCTACGGCATCATCAGTGCTTGTTCCGAGGATTTGCATCTTGTTCCATTCTTCAACCATCACCAAAAGGGTATGACCACCAGAAACCACAAGGCAGATGAAAGGAAATGTTGGTGATTTCTCTCCAATTAAAAGAGAGAGCACATGGGCTTCCATATGGTTTACAGAAATCAGCGGCTTACCTATGGAGAGTGCGAGCCCTTTTGCAAAAGAAGCTCCTACCATCAGTGAACCTGGAAGTCCGGGTCCTTTTGTGTAAGCAATTGCATCCAGCTGACTCACTGAAATCTCAGCCTGGAGAATCGCCTGTTCTGCCACTGCACGGATGTTTCGCATGTGTTCCCTTGAGGCCATTTCCGGAACAACGCCACCAAATTGGTTGTGCACCAACTGACTGGAAATAATATTGGAAATTGGAACTGAGCCACGCAACACAGCTACGGATGTATCGTCGCAGGAAGATTCAATGGCCAGCAGAAGTGGCTCAGGCGGCTTCATGCTCAGGATTTGATCCCGTAATTTCTCCTACCCGGCGTGATACATCTTGCATCAGCCAGAGTGGGGTTGAAGTAGCGCCACAAATACCAACAGATTCTGCATTTTCAAACCAGGAAGGATCAATTTCAAGCTCGTTCTCAATGAAATGGCTTCTTGGATTGAGGTTTTCACAAACCTGGAAAAGTGCCTTTCCATTGGAACTTTTCTTACCGCTTACAAAAAGAACTACATCAAAATTGATGGCAAATTCCTTCAATTGTGGTTCCCTGTTGGATACTTGCCTGCAAATGCTGTCGTTCGCATCAAAAATTTCAGCCAAATCAGATTCGCTGTTGGCTTCAATAATTTTTTCCTCAATTCTTGCCCTGATTTTTTTGAAGCCTTCTGTGCTTTTGGTGGTTTGGCTGAAAAGGCTCACCGGGCCTTTAAAATCGATAGATTCCAATTCATCAAGACTCGAAATGACTTTTGCCTTGTTGTTGATTTGTCCATTAAGACCGATTATCTCAGCGTGTCCTTTTTGGCCATAAATAATCATTTGGCCTTTTCTCTTTTCAATCCTGTCGAATTCGCTTTTAACCCGGTTCTGAAGTTTAAGCACAACCGGACAAGAAGCATCAATCAAATCGATGTTGTTTTGTTGTGCCAGTCTGTAAGTTTCAGGAGGTTCTCCATGGGCCCTGATTAAAACTTTACAGTTGTGCAACTGTTTCATTTTTTCGTGGTCAATTACTTCAAGACCAAGCGCACTAAGCCTTTCAACCTCCATTCCATTGTGGACAATATCTCCTAGACAATAAAGCTGACCAGAAGCATCAAGCTCCTTTTCCGCCATTGCAATTGCGTATTCAACGCCAAAGCAATAACCAGAATTCTTGTCTATGTTGATTTTCATATGAAGGATACCAAACAGTTCCAATTGGAACTGTTTGGTAAATGCTTACTATTTTAATGCGTCCTGAAAGGAAGGTTTGGTCTGGAAATTCAAGAATTCCAAATCAGAAACTGCTTTTGCTTTCAGAGAAGAATCCATTGAAACGGCTTTCTTCAACTTGGCTGACATTTCTGCTTCTTTGTTTTGTCTTGCAGCTGCAATGGCTTGTACATAATAAACAAGTGGGTTTTTGCTGCCGGTGGCGGCTATTTCCTCCAATGTTGCATATCCTGCAGCCCAATCTTTTTTCAGAATCTGGGTAAGTCCTTTGTTGAAAATCGAGGTAGGTTCCTCCAAGCCATTTGAATATAAATTCATGGCGCTGCCATAATTTCCGCGGCGGGATTCAACAATTCCTTTTACTGTATTGCTAATCCTCTTGGCTTCGCTGTTGCCAGAAACCTTCTGAGAATTTTTGAATGTCTCATCAATTTTGGTCCAGTCGGCCTTCATCAGGTAAGCTGTAGATAAGTTCGCATAAACTTCAGCAGTTTCCATTCTGGCCCTTGAGATTTCAAGATTGGTTATGGCTTTATCAACTAATTTAATTCGCTCGTTCTGATCCATCGCTTTTCTGGCCATTTCAAGTCTTACAGCACCAAGGTTGTTGTGCGCCTGCCAGCTGTCGTTCTTCTTGGTAGCGGCCTGGTAAATGGCTTCTTTTTCAGCCAGAATCGGCGTTAAAGTTGCGGCATAGGCAAGTTCTTTGTCTGTAAGGGTATCACCTTCTTTGGCAGTTCCTTCAGAAATTGCTTTGGCAAGGATTGAAATCTCTGCTTCTGATTTTTTCGCTTTAAGCGTCAGGATTTCTGTCTGGCCCAAACGAAGTTTAGGGTAAATGTTGATAAGGAGTTTTGGAAAACAAGCCAATTTCTCGAGTGCAGCCTCTTGTTCTACATAGGATCCTGCACCATCAATTACATCCATCACAGATTTCTTTTCTTCTGCGGTGAAAGCAGTATCCACATTTAAGGTGTCCTTCATTGGCATCCAGTTTTGAACCAGCGCCTTGGTTACAAATTCAATCGAGTCTGCCTTGGTGCCATAGTTCAAGCGCTTCATCATGCCGCGGTAGTAATTCTCAATTGCTTTTGCTCTTTGATCAGAAAGTTCTGAGTTTTTTACTTCCCGTCCTTCCGGAGAGTGCATCCCTGTGATTGTTACAGTTTTTGTAGCATTCCTGGAGGCGATGTAAGCGTCAAGTGTCTGTTGGTTTGATGGCTTGATTTCAGACTTTCCAGCTTTTTTATTTTTCTTCTTGCCTTTTTTCGGTTCTTCAGCACCTTTTACTTTAAGGACTGCACTTCCCTGGTCGAAATTAAAATTAACAGTTACAGGATAGTATTCCGGAAGCGGATTGTATCCATGGTTGGCAATCACGGTTGTGAAATCGTCTTGAATCAACTGGGATGTTAGAATCAGACCTTTTGCAAATGACACTTCAGGCGACATCTTGGCCTTGTCATTCTGGTTGGAGGCAGATCCCTGAAGCATCAGTTCGCCTTTATCCATAGAGGATGACTTATATGCGAATGCAAACTTCTTGCTGAGTTTCGGTGAAACCTTCTTCTGTTCAGGGAAATCAAGGTAGTTGAACTTGATTCCACCCGCAGGGAGTTTCTGGTCTGAATATTTGTAGTTGAAATTCAGGCTGTACGCTTTGCCTTTCTTCAACATATTTGTTGGAAGCTCTGCTGAAAAACTGAATCGAACAGAATCGCCATGCAATTCAAGTGGACTTGGTTCAAGACTTAGTTTCTGCTGCTGGGCCTTTTTCAACATGGTATTGAGGGCGCAGCTACTAGTCAACAATAGTGTGATGAAAAGTCCTGAAGAAAGATTGGATTTTTTAAACATTACTGAAATTCAGTTTCTTGAAACAAGGGTTTTATTTTATCTAGGCGTAAAACTAAAATTTTCAGGATTTAAGACCTAATCATTCTCTATTAAATTGATAATTAAAAGGTTATTTTTTTATCACTACAGAAAAACTACATCAAAATAAGAGAATTCAGGGATAATATTTAACTATTACAAGCATTGGGGTGCCTTCTAATTTTTTGTTGGAACAATAAGGATTAAAAATTTGTTTTGCTTCTATGTTAGTAACCATTCGTCAGCTTCAATATATTGTTGCAGTAGCCGATCAAAAAAGTTTCTCTAAGGGTGCTGAAGCTTGTTTTGCAGAGCAGAGTACTGTTAGCCATCAGGTAAAACTTGTAGAGAACCGTCTTGGCATTCATATTTTCAAGAAGAAATCCCAACCCATTGAGGTTACGGCAGAGGGAGTGGAAGTTATCAGGCAGGCCCGTGAGATTTTGGAAAAAGTTGAAGATTTGATTAGACCATTTAAACCCGCCGGAAAAAAACATCAAGATTCAGAGGTTTAATTCTGAATAATTCCAGCTTTCAATAGTCCATCCAAGGCAATGTTTTTTGCCTGATTTTCATCGTATTTTCCATCTGACCAAACCACATATTGCAGCCAATCGACGGCATCGCTTAGCTGAATTCCATAATTTTCTGAAATTTCAGTCGCCATTTTTTCAAGGTCCAACTTCAATTCTTTGGCCAAATCACATACTTGCTGAAAATCCTGCAGTAGTTCGTCCTTTACATTTTCCTGAGCTAGAAAATCGGTTCTCCCACACATTACAAATGCCGGCCAAGGCCCTGGAAAAACATCAAGCATTTTAAAATCTCCAACATCAACAAGCGGTTTGGTCGTCCATTTTTCCCAAAAAAACAAGTCGGCCCTGCCTGTCACCAAAGCATCTCTTGCGCCTTTCAGGTCGCCAACTTCAAGCCACTGATCTGCATGAATTTCCTGGCCACGAAATGAAGCTTCGAGTATAGCCATCAAATGGGAGCCAGAGCCAAATCTTGATATGGCATAGATTCGGCCTTCACCGGTTTCTATAATCGGATTCTTAGCACCTGTGAAAATGCCCCATGGCAAAGGGCTCTCCACATAAACCTTCAAAATTTCAATGTCGGCACCTTTTGCTTTTGCCGCAACTGCAGATTCTGTCAAAAGGAATGCAACATCCAGATTGCCTTTTTCTAGGTCCTTCAACATTGCGCCTGAACCGCCCGGAAATTCTTCCCAGCTCCAATTTTTATTCTCTTTCAACCAAACCTTCCAGGGATAAAAAAAATGTTCGGGAACGGCTCCAGCTCTTATTTTCATAAATTTTCAGACAGGTATGCAAACCAGCTGAAAAGTCCTTAACATTGAAAATCTAATTTCGGCATGAACGATTCTGTACTCTTAATTGATTCCGGAAATACCCTTCTCAAGTACAGGTTTTTGAATGGGAAAGGTGAAATTCTTCTGGAAGGATTTACTCCAAACCAGGGAATTCCTGACTGGGTTTCACTTCTTCAAAATCAACAACCGGACTTTATTTTCATTGGCAATTCAGGGAATCTCACTTTCAAACCTGAAATCATTTGGCCAAATTCCAGTATCTCTTTTTTGAACGGAGAAGCCGTGAAATCTATTTCCTGGGCATATCCAGTAGTCAGTCAATTGGGTCTGGATAGAATTGCAGCGCTTGCGGCTGCAAAATGGTTGTTTCCAAATTCAGACCTGCTTGTTGCAGATGCAGGAACCTGCCTTACGATTGATTTCCTCCGTGCAGATGGACAGCATTTGGGTGGTTTTATTTCGCCCGGTTTTCAAATGCGCTTGTCGGCAATGCATCAAAAAACAGCAGCACTTCCGGAAATTTCAATTGAAGATTCTATTCATTGGGGTCCGGGAACGAATACCAAGGAATGCATGACTGCCGGCTCTTTGTCTGGAATTGTGGCTGAACTTGAATACCATTTTTCATCATCCGTACTGCCTCATTCTGACACAAAAAAAATGATATTAACAGGCGGCGATGCCAAACATTTGGCTCAACACCTCAAACCTCTCACCTTTGTGGTGCCGGACCTTGTTTTCCAAGGTATGTTTGCGGCATGTAAAGGTCTTATATAAGCGTAAAAATTTGCAGAGTTTTCGGTTCCCCGTTCTTTTCTCCTTGGTTCTAATCGTATGGTTACAAGGCTTTTGTGTGGCTCAGTCGGGCATAGGACACAGTCCGATGTCCAGGTTTGGCTTTGGTCTTCCTTATGATTTCGGCATCAGCCGGAATGAGTCAATGGCTGGCTGCGGCGTGGCGGTTCCTGATCAGGACCACCCCAACTTTCTAAATCCGGCCTTGCTTCACTTTAATAGAAAAGTAAATCTTAATTCCGATTTGAGGTACACTTACCGTACCCTAAACCAATTGAATCAGTCTGAATTAAAGGCAGGATCAGCGGGCTTGGGATTCCTTTCCATTGTTGTGCCCCTGACCAATTCTATTTCTGCAGGCGCTGGTATTCGTCCATATTCTGCCAGAGAGTTTACTTATCAGCAACTTCGAAGAGCGGGAAGCGATTCGATCGGGGTAAGAACCAGAGGTCTTGGCGGCCTAAGTCAGACTTTTCTTTCCTGTGGGATTCGAATCCATAAAAATATTTCACTTGGCCTTGAGGGAAGTTATGTCTTTGGAACTTTGGAAGATTCTGTCGCATTTGGCGTACTTCCATCTTATTTCAACTACACATTTATCAGCATTACCAAACGCAAGGTTAGCCAGTTTTTACTCAAGCCAGGCGTGCAGCTGACATTCCCATTTCCGGGATCCGAAACATCCTTTATTGCAGCTGGAATTACCAGCGAAATTGGCAATCAGTTTTCTTTGAGCAAATACAATCAGTTTTCGGTAGCGGGGACCGGTATAAAGGACACCCTGGAATATGAGGTTCCATCTTCCATTCCAAGGCCTATGTCTATGAAATTTGGTTTGGGGATTTTCTCTCCACTTTCTTATTCGGTCAATGCGGAAGCGGAATTTACCAGAGCAGGAAACATTGCTTCGGATGGCAGTGGTTTTGATTACTCTGATGCAATCACCTGGCGTCTTGGCGGAGAATATTCTCCGGGCTCAAAACGCAGCACCACTTATTTAAACCTGGTTCACTACCGGGCAGGCATTATGATTCGCGATTATCCGTATACAGTGGATGGCAAAAAAGTGAAGGATTTGAGAATTTCTGCAGGTGCTTCATTCCCTATTGTCCGCAAAGATACCAAGTTCTCAAGACCGATAATTAATCTGTCTGTCTCTGCCGGAAGGCGAGGCATTGCCAATTCCTATATTGGTTCGGAAAACTATTTACAGGTAACGATGGGCTTTACGCTCAACGATTTCCTATGGTTTAACCGCTACAAAATCGACTAGTTTTTCTCAGGGCATTTTCCCTTCGTAAAGCGGAAAATCGCGCATCCAGCGATTCACTTCCTTCTTTACTTCGTTCAGAATTGAGTCGTTGTCATGGTTCATTAGAACCCGGTCAATTAAATCCACAATCTTGATGCAATCATGTTCTACAAGTCCCCTTGTGGTCATGGCAGCCGAACCGATGCGAATGCCAGATGTTACAAATGGAGATTTGTCATCGAAAGGCACCATGTTTTTATTGATGGTGATGTCTGCCTTAATCAGGGTGTTTTCTGCAAGTTTTCCTGTAAGGCCCTTGCTCCTCAAATCAATCAGCATGAGGTGATTGTCGGTACCGCCAGAAATAATTTTGTATCCCCTTTCCATAAAGGCATTTGCCATGGAAGCTGCATTCTTTCTTACTTGGACAACATAATCTCCGAATTCCGGACTTAAGCACTCTCCAAATGCAATGGCCTTGGCAGCAATCACATGCTCAAGTGGTCCGCCTTGTGTGCCGGGAAAAACAGCCATGTCGATCAGGTTGGTCATGGGTTTAAGTTCTCCTTTCAGGGTGGTTTGTCCGAAAGGATTTTCGAAATCCTTGCCCATTAAAATAAGTCCACCTCTTGGTCCTCTGAGGGTCTTGTGGGTGGTGGTGGTGATGAAATGGCAATGCGGAACAGGATCATTCATCAGGCCCTTGGCAATCAATGCAGAAGGATGAGAGATATCGGCCAAAAGAAAAGCTCCGACCATGTCGGCAATTTTTCTAAGCCGCACATAATCCCAGTCACGGCTATATGCGGATGCGCCACAGATAATCAGTTTTGGTTTTACAGCCAGCGCCTTTTCCTCAACCTTATCCCAGTCTATCAGTCCGGTTTCTGGTTCAACTCCGTAGAAATTAGGTTGATATAATTTCCCTGAAAAATTAACCGGAGAACCATGGGTAAGGTGCCCACCGTGTGATAGATCAAATCCCAAAATTTTATCTCCTGGATTCAGAATTCCGAGCATTACAGCAGCATTGGCCTGCGCGCCGGAATGTGGCTGCACATTGGCCCAAACGGCACCAAAAAGTTGCTTGGCTCTGTCGATGGCAATCTGCTCAACCTCATCCACAACTTCACAGCCACCGTAATATCTCTTTCCGGGAAGGCCTTCAGCGTATTTATTGGTCAGCACAGAGCCCATGGCTTCCATTACCTGAGGAGAAGTGAAATTTTCAGAAGCAATCAGCTCGATTCCATGTTCTTGTCTGTCGCGTTCCTTTTGGATCAATCTAAAAACTGTCTCGTCTCTGCCAAGTATATTGCTCATGCCTGATGTTAATTTTGGCTGCAAGGTAATCAGTCTGTCTTTCAGAAAAACCATGGTTCTTGCCCTGCGACATAATTATTTTTAAGGGTATTCTATGTTTTTGTTTCGTGTTCAACAACTTGCTAAATTTAGGCCAATTCATGGGACGAAAAGTTTTGATATTGAATCAGGATTTTACTGCATTTTCCATATGCAGTGTGCCGAAGGCATTTCTTCTGGTTTATATGAACAAGGCTGAAATGGTTTCTCATGACAACAAAACCAGACTTCGTTCTGTAACAACCTCATTTCCACTTCCCACCATCATCCGGCTCAATCGTTATGTGAGTCGTCCATTCCGGAATACTGGTGTTATCCTGAACCGGCACAATGTTTTTAGGCGCGACAATCATCGTTGTCAATATTGCAGTTCTTCCCGCGACTTAACCCTTGACCATGTTCGTCCAAAAAGCCGTGGAGGAAATACTTCCTGGGACAACCTAATAACAGCCTGTAAAAAATGCAATAGCAAGAAAGGTGATTTTACACCTGAAGAAGCTGGAATGATTTTACTTCAACAGCCATTTAAGCCCTCGTTTGTGATGTTTCTTCGAGACTTTACCGAAAGGGTGAGCGAAGATTGGCTCAATTACCTTGGAAAAAAACAGGCCTGACCAGCCTCAAATTAACTTTCTTATTCTATCAATTTTGGAAATCAAGATTCCCGAAACAGGCGCCTTTCGTATTTCTGCCTCTGCAGGTTCCGGAAAAACACATAATCTCACACGGCTGTTCATCACGCGCATGCTCAAGGCAAGGGATGCCTACAAAAGTATGCTGGCAATTACTTTTACAAATAAGGCGGCCAATGAACTTCGGGCACGCATTATTTCCCGGCTCCGAGAATTGGCGGATCCAGTAAAGGAAATCGGAGAGACCGGTTTTTTTGGATTTCAAGATCGGGAAAGTCTTTCCACCAGGGCTTCAGAAGTTTTATCAGCTGTTTTGCATGACAATGACAACCTGCGTGTTACCACCATTGATTCTTTCTTTCAAACCATTTTTTCAAACCTCGCCATTGAATCTGGTTTGCCTCCCGGGCTTCGCACCGAACTTGATATTAACCTGGTAAAACAGGAAATTCTGGAAGAAGGTCTTCGTAGAAAAGATCCTGAAGCCATTCGCATTCTTGTGGAAAATCTAAGCATCCAGTTGGAAGAAAGTGGCAAGGATTGGAGAACGGTTTCTTACCTGAAAAAGCAGGTTTTGAATACTGTTTTTGAAGACAAAGTGGTTTCTGTGTTTTTATCTCCCGAATCAGAACAGGGCCTGGACGATGAAAGACTTTTAGTGGCCACCAAAGTTTTGAGTGAATATGTGGCTTCTCTCGAAAAAGAAGTGCGGGAATCAGCCATCGAGCTGGCAAAAAAACTTGGGGAGTTTGGCATCGATGAAAAAACATACGATCTCAGCATTGATGGCAAATTTTATGGCGAGATTTCTAAACTATGGCGCGCTGCCAAATCTCGTTTTATTCCGGACCCATCTGTTAAGCAAACTGAAAAAGGCAAATTTACTTATTTGCCAAAATCACGGCCTTTCTCCAATGATGAATGGGAAGCGCTTGAGCCTTTTATCAGGCGATATGGAGAATCGAGATCAGCGAATATTATTGCCAATCATAAGCTTGCGGTTTACCTAGTAAAACATATTTCGTCAACCAGGCTTCTGGTTTTCTTTCGGAGAATCCTTCAGGAGCAAAATCAGAAGAACAATCGTTTTCTGCTTTCGGAGGTAAAGTACCTGCTTCAAAATATTTTACACGAAGATGAAGTGCCCTTCCTTTTTGAAAAAATTGGAAGCCGGCTCCATACTCTTTTGATTGATGAGTTTCAGGACACAGACAAGGTGCAGTGGAAAGTATTGCTTCCCCTGGCGCGTGTGGTTGTCGAAAATGGCGGCCTTTTCTCTGTTGTGGGCGATGTAAAGCAATCAATCTATGGTTGGCGGGGGGCTGACAGCAGCTTGTTCAAGGAAGGATTTTCTGAAGACCTTTATCCATTTCCGGTTTTGGATGAGTCTTTAAAAACCAATTACAGAAGTCAATACAACATTGTAAAGTTCAACAACTGGCTTTTTTCGGAGCTGGCTTCCAGTTATGCCAATAATCTCGAGGAATGTGAAAATGTTCGGGATGCCCGCACTTGGGATACCAAAATCAAAAGTAATTATAAGGATGTCGGCCAGTTTGTAAAGCCTGCATTTCTTGAAGATAAAGCTGGTTTCGTTGAAGTGAGGGTGAGGCCAAGGAAACAGGCAGCCGGGGAGGAGAACGAGGAAGAAGAAAGCAGCCAGGCTGGATTCTTTGATTGGTTGCCTTCTGAAATCATGCGTTTGCAGGATGGGGGATTTAAGGCCTCCGACATCGCCATACTGGTTCGGACAAATAAAGATGCCAAAGAGGCGATACGGGTTCTGGATAATGCCCGAAAGCATGGAAATTCTGCGTATGATTTTTCGTTTACAACGGCAGCAAGTGGAAAGGCTGGCCAACAACCCCTTTTTATTTATCTGGTTTTGGCGATGCGCAAAGCCTACGGCATTAAACCCAGCCGATTTGAATTGGTTCAAATGGAAAGTCTTGCCGATCAACTTGGTCTAGCTTCCAGGTTTTGTTCTGGTTCTGAATCCTGGAGGGATGAATGGCTGAATAGAAAATCGAATTCCACAGAACCAGATGCAATGTTTCTTGAGCAGGTTCAATATTTTGGAATTCAAGATTTGGCTGACCATCAAATGTTGTTGGTTCAGTTTCAGGAACTGGTTTTCCGATATATCAGGGAAGAGTCGTTTCAATATCCAGATTTCTTTGTCTGGTGGCAGGAGAAGGCATCTGAGCAGGATATTTCCCTGGGAACAGATCAGGAAGGAATTAAGGTCATGACCATTCACAGATCAAAAGGACTTGATTTTGGCGTGGTGATTCTTCCGATTTTTTCCACTGGTTCTGGAGAGTCAAAGGCTTTGCATGACGCTGGCTTTTGGGCTGCAGGTGCGGAGACGCCCTGGAATATTCACCCATTGCTGAAAGGCAAGGGCGCAAAGTACCTGCTCAAAAGCGACCTTGGAATGGAGTATCAGGAAGATGTTTTTCGTAGGGCTGTTGAAGCGCTCAACACTTATTATGTTGCTTGCACAAGACCAAGGCATGGCTTAATCATTGACATAAATCTGGAAGGAAATTTTGAGAAGCAGGGAAGCTCTTTTTATCGCCTCCCGTATCAGACAGGAAAATTGCTCCTTGGCCAATTTGGTCAATCAAACTTTCCTTTTAACGAAAGTGAAAGCAAATTGGAGGAAGGTTTGGATGGATTAATGCTCCGTTTTAGGGTGGGGGAAATTGTCACAATGCCGGATAAAAAAGAAGAAAAAGACATCATTCTTCCATCGGAAAAAAGTCGTTTTGCTTCCTTTCCTGCAAGGCTATCAGCCAGAAAATCAGAAACCACAGTACTTGGCCAGAGAGTGGGTGTTTTGGTACATAAAATCCTGGAAAAAATCAACAGGTCAAATGAATGGAAGGAAAAATTAGAAACAGAATCCAGAACCGGAAACTGGTTGGAGCCTGAAATAAATTCGGCGGCAGAAGAGCTGGAAAGTCTTTTTCAGAATGCGGAAATGAAGTCCTGGTTTTCAGGTGATTGGAATCAATATCCTGAGCAGGAGTTGATGTCGCCAGAAGGAAAAATTTTGAGAATCGACCGAATTTTAGAAAAGGATGGTCAGTTTGTTCTGCTCGATTTTAAGACTGGAGAAGAGTCTGAATCGCATTGGCTTCAGATTCGGGAATACTTGAACTTGTTTAAAATGGCGAGTGGGAAGGATGCAAATGCCTGGATCGTGTATAGCAGAAAGGCACAAGCTAATAGACTTACATAAAATGAAAAGTCCGAAAATTAAATTTTGTGGAAGTTTTTTCAGAAGAAATTAGCTCTTCTGTTTTCCTGCTTTTTTCACTCCCTTGTTGAGTGAAAGTTTTGGCAATTTGAATGTTTTGAGATAGCCAACAGAAAAGTTGACAGCTCTCCAGGAGGCACTTGGTAGTTGATATGCAGAATTTGATTTAAAGGCTCTTTCTTCAAATGAAGACAAATTATAAATATCAAAAAAACCTAGTTGAACTCTGGCTTCTGCAAACAACAATCCAGTAAGACCAAGCTTGTATTCGATTCCTCCTCCAAAAACACCTCCAATATCTAGGCGCCTCATTTTCTTGCTGTCAAGGCCAAAACCTCCTTTATCTGGGTCAAAAACCACATTTTTTGGAATTGGATTGCCATTAATTATTGTTTCTGAAGCTCGTGGGGCAGTATTCCAACTTCCTGAGGTCCCTATTCCAATATATGGTCCTAAACAGAGAAACCCCCGATATTTTTTCTCTCCAATTGAAACCCTCCCCGTAATTGGAATCTGAAGATATGAAATCTCAGTTTTTGTCAAAATATCTTGCTGGTTGCCAATCAATGGTGAAAAGCTTGCTTCATAATCCAGCGTTTCAGAAAGTTTGTAATAATTTAATTCCAGCCCAGCTGAAAAACGAATATCCATGTTGTAGTGGATTATTGCCCCCATCATTGGAGAGGAACCAATGGATCGGCCCATTCCTTTCACAATTTCTTGTGAAGTCGAAGAAAGTCCATAACCGGCACGAAGGCCTAGAATAATTTGGCCGCTAGCTGAATAACCAACTAAAAGGAGGACGAAGGCCAATTTGGCAATGAGTTTCATATCGGAAAACAGGTGGTTTTTGAAAACCGATGCAATTCTAAAATCTTCTGAGTTGAAAAAAAAGAATTAAGCTAATTAAGAATGCAAATAACAAGTTTATTATCATATTAGACAAAGTGTGGTCTAAAATATATTCTGAATCGTTCTTGGCAATTTGAATTTTGTTTAAAGAAAATAATTTTTGGATTTTGATCTAAAAGTCTAAAAAAGTGCATCAATTCCTGTTCAAAACTATTTTTGAAAATTATGTCAGAAATATCCAGATGGGAATTTTCGGTATTGTCTTTCGATTTCAGAAAGGCAATCAATCCAATCTATTAGCCAAAGGAAAATTTTAAAAAAATGTTCTCTGGGGTATGGAAGAAATCTCCTGTATTTGGTTCCTTAATCAAAAGTCAATAATTGTAATTCCAGATCGTCTGCAAACCAGCGGAATCGTTTGAAATTATCAGACTTAAGTCTTTAAATAACCTTTTAAACACTAAATGGGGGATATTTTCCCTTCCAGAATTTAAATGAAAATAGACTTTAGTATTATACATTTTTCAGGCGTGTAATTTCAGCTGAAGGATTCTCAGACCGAAAAACAGAATTTCCGGCAACCAAAATATCTGCTCCGGCATCTCTTAAAATACCTGCAGTTTGGAGGTTTACGCCCCCATCAATTTCAATTAAGAAACCCAGTTGCTGCGCAGAACGAATTTTTTCTAATCCAGCAACTTTTTTCAAAGTGCTTGAAATAAAATTTTGTCCGCCGAATCCTGGATTCACCGACATAATGTTCACAAAATCTAAGTCGTTCAGCAAAGGTTCCAGTTGGCTTACTCCGGTTTGCGGATTGATGGCGATACCTGCTTTTTTGCCCGCATCCCGAATTTGCTGAAGCAATCTGTGCGCATGCACCGTGGCTTCAAGGTGGAATGATATCCAGTCAGCCCCAGCCTCAGCAAATCTGAGCGCATATTTTTCGGGTTCCACAATCATCAGGTGAATATCCAGCGGCTTGCTGGAATATTTTTTGAGGACATCCATCACAGGAAAACCAAATGAAATGTTGGGAACAAACCTGCCGTCCATCACATCCACATGGATCAGGTCTGCATCACTTTCATTTAACATTTCAATCTCCTCTCGAAGTTTTCCAAAATCGGCGGAAAGTAAGGAAGGCGCAATCAACATGACGCAAAGTAAATCCCTTTGAAGGATATTGAATAGCCTTTTCCATTCTCAAAAGGCACTTTCCAAAATTCGCTGTAATATTGCAAAAGCTTAATGGTCAAATCACCCTTGGAAAAAAACGAAAACTGGTCGCTCGAGATTTATCCCAAAGCCTCACTTTTTGACTTTCGTCTCAAAGAATTTTGGGCGTATCGTGAACTTATTCTGCTTTTTGTAAGAAGAGAACTTGTTCCAACATACAAACAGACAATTCTAGGCCCGCTGTGGTTTATCCTGCAGCCTTTGTTGACAACTTTTGTTTATTCAATTGTATTTGGCGCTTTTGCAAGAATCCCAACAGATGGCCTTCCGCAGCTTCTTTTTTATATGCCGGGCATTGTGTTGTGGAATTTTTTTAATTCCTCTTTCATGAAAGGCTCGGGTACTTTTTTAGCCAATAGTCACATTTTTGGAAAAGTGTATTTTCCGAGATTGATTTTGCCTGTGGCCGGGCTACTTTCCAGTTTCGTGAATTTTTTAATTCAGTTTTCCTTGCTGCTGCTCATCATGGCCGGATATTGGATTGCAGGAACTGAAATTCATCCGGGTGCTCAGATTCTGATTCTTCCCTTGCTGCTGATTCTGGTTTCAATGTATTCCCTGGGTCTTGGATTGGTGGTGTCGGCTTTCACAACAAAATACCGCGATTTGAATCATTTTCTGGTTTTTGGAAGTCAACTTCTGATGTATGCCACACCCATTATTTATCCCGCTTCCATCGTGCCAGATAAATTCCGCTGGGTAAGTTTGTTGAATCCCCTGAGTCCCATTTTCGAAGGATTTAGGTATTCTTTACTTGGAATGGGGCAGCTTATGACAGAAAGGCTGATGTTCAGTTTTGTGTTTTCATTATTGCTGCTGATTTTGGGATTGATTTTATTCAGTCGTGCTGAAAGAACCTCCATTGATACTGTTTAAAGTTTATGGCTGAAATTGCAATCAAAGTTGAAAATCTTGGTAAATCTTATCGTTTGGGGGCTCTCGGATCAGCCACTTTAAAACGCGATTTTTTATCCATGTTTGGCAAAGGCCAAAACAAGGAAGAAGATGAGCGCGAAATTCTTTGGGCTTTAAAGAATGTCAGCTTTGATATCAAAAAAGGGGATGCAGTTGGAATTGTGGGTAAAAATGGGGCAGGAAAATCTACGCTGTTGAAACTGCTTTCCAGAACGACCGCCCCAAGTACTGGTTCTATAAAAGTACATGGCAAAATTTCATCTCTTCTTGAGGTCGGTACTGGATTTCACCCGGAACTTACCGGCCGCGAAAATATATTCCTGAATGGTGCCATCATGGGCATGAGTAAAAGGGATATCAAAGCCCAATTTGATGAAATTGTAGAGTTCTCTGGCGTTTCCAGATTCATTGATACTCCAGTAAAACGCTATAGTTCAGGTATGTATGTGCGCTTGGCTTTTGCCGTCGCTGCCCACCTAGAAACTGAAATCATGATTATCGATGAAGTACTTGCTGTAGGTGACATCGATTTTCAGAAAAAATGTCTCGGCAAAATGAAAGAGGTTACCGGAAGCAAAGGCCGCACCGTCCTTTTTGTGAGTCACAATATGTCGGCCGTGAAAGCTTTGTGTAATTATGGATTGTTTCTGGAGAAAGGAACGCTTCGTACTACAGGATCTGTTCAAAAGGTGACCGAAGCCTATACGGCTGCCAACAAAGGTCTGATTGAAACATCGGAACTGGCCGACCGGACAGATCGTTCCGGAAATAAATCGGTGATTCTGGTGGATTATTATGCGGAAGATATGGTCGGTAACCGGATCGAAACGGTACTGACTGGCGAAGACATCACCTTTTGTTTTACCCTTCGTTGCGGACCAGAAAAAGCTAGAAATGTTGATTTTGGATTGAATTTTTATGATCCGGAAGAAGCCAATATGGGTGTTCTCTACAGCTCCTATCAGTCGGTTTATTTCGAAATGGAACCGCACCAGTTGATGCAAATCAAATGTGTGGTGCCCAATTTTCCGTTTACCATCGGTACCTACAAAGTGGGAACCCGGATTGTGGTAAACAACGAAGAATCAGACTGGCTGCTTGGCGGTGCCGGGTTTATTTCCGTCGAAAACGGAGATTTTTATGGAACAGGAAGTACGGGTTTTACACATCCGTATATGACCAACTTCCTCGGAAGATGGATACACGAAGTACAGAAGTAATTTCATGAAAAACAGAACTCTGCAGATTCCGGTTTTGCTGATTACATTCAATCGGCCGGACGTAACCAAGGTTTTGCTCGAACGCATTCTGGAGGCCAATCCTCCCAAACTTTATTATTTTAACGATGCCCCAAGACCCGGAAACGAAAACGACCGGATCAACTGTCAAGCCGTTCGGGATCTGATTAATAATATACCCTACGATGGTGAACTTTTGACCCGTTTCGAAGAGAAAAATCTGGGTTGCAAAGGTGGCGAGTCAACGGCTATGACGTGGCTTTTCGAAAATGAAGAGATGGGTATTGTTCTCGAAGACGACACCCTTCCGACATTGGACTTCTTTCCTTATTGCGAGGAAATGCTGCACAAGTACAAGGATGACGACCGCATCATGTCGATTGGCGGTTGTAACCTGCTCAATGAATGGAAGTCAGATGAACAGGACTACCATTTCACCAATTATCCCAGCTTCTGGGCTTGGGCAGGATGGCAAAGGGTTTGGAAGAATTACGATGTCACGATGAAAGAATGGAATGATCCGAAAGTGCGTGAAATGGTGCTTCAGTATCTGCCAACCGAAGAATTCCGGCAGTTGAGGACTTCTGAATTTGATTCGCTTGTAAGTGGTCGGAACGACACCTGGGATTACCAGTTTTTGTTCCAGCACCACACCAACCATGGACTTGGCGTTGTGCCTTCCAAAAATATGATTTCCAACATCGGTATCAACCATGTCGAAGCTGTGCACATGATTGGCGACAGTCCGTTTTCCGATTTGGCTCCGCAAGAAATATCCTTGCCAATGAATCATAATCCGTACATCATCCCGGATATTGAATATGCCGTTCGGTCTGTTAGGAAAGGATATCCGTATTTTTATGAAGTGCCAGTTTATCCGGAACCACCAAAGCCTACACCTGCACAACAGGTGAGAATGGCGATAGGTAAAATAATCGGGGAGAAAGGAATCGTCCGTGACATTACCGATACCCTTCTCGGAAAGAAAAAAGAAAAGGGCTGATTTTTCGGTCCTCAGTAATTTCTTATTTTTTCATCGCCAGTTTGGCACCATCCAGAAAACGAACAAATCCTTCTACTTCCAAATCATAGGAGCGGGGAGGAGCAAGTAGTTTTCCATCTGGCCCAAGCAATACATAAAGTGGCTGCGTATTGCTTTGATAACCCCGCACCTGAAGGTCGGCATTTTGTTTTCCAATCGTCTTCTTTTCCTTGTTGTCGTACGGACTCACATACCACTCACTTTGTGGCAATTCAGTTTTGTCATCCACATAAAGTGCCGTTACAATAAAATCTTTTTTGAGTCTTTTTAACACCTCGGGCGAGGACCATACATTGGCTTCCATCTCCCGGCAATTCACACATCCGTGTCCGGTGAAATCGATGAATACAGGTTTGTTTTTCTCTTTGGCGCAGGCAAGTGCCTGTTTAAGATCAAAATAACCTTGAATTTGATGGGGAAGATGCAGGATATCAGCGTGTTTGGGCGCTTCACAAAGACCCTCTGATTTGGATGCTGGTGGCGTGCCAGAGTTGCTTCCATTGTATTGGAAATCCATGGTGCTTTCTGGTGGAAGATAACCTGAAAGTGCTCTCAGCGGCGCGCCCCACATGCCCGGAATCATGTACACCACAAAACTTAAAACCACGATGGCCAGTGCCAGACGCATCACTGGAATTTTCTCCATTACACTGTCGTGTGGCAAGCGGATTTTACCCAAAAGATAAAAGCCCATAAGGGTGAAAATAACAATCCAGGCGGCAAGGTAAACTTCCCGATCCAGTAGATGCCAATGGTAGGCTAAGTCTGCAATCGAGAGGAATTTCAGGGCGAAAGCCAGTTCGAGAAAGCCAAGTACAACCTTCACAGAATTGAGCCAGCCACCTGATTTTGGAAGGCCGGAAAGCCATTGGGGGAAAATGGCAAAAAGGCTGAATGGCATGGCGAAAGCCAGAGAATACCCAAGCATTCCCACGATGGGTTTCAAAACCGCACCTCCGGCAGATTGAACCAGAATCGAACCTACAATGGGTCCGGTACAAGAAAAACTAACCAGCACAATGGTGAAAGCCATGAAGAAAATCCCGTAAATCCCGCCCTTGTCACTTTCGCGGTCGGCCATGTTCACCAGCGAAGATGGAAGTACGATTTCAAAAAGGCCAAGGAAGGACAAACCAAAAACCAAGAATATCAGAAAAAAGAAAACATTTGGTGCCCAATGGGTTGAAACAAAGTTTGCAAATTCCGGTCCATTGATCCTCGCCACAGCGGTTCCGATAAGGACATAAAGCAGAATTATGCTGATTCCGTAAAGGCTTGCTTTGCCTATTCCCTCGGACCGGCTTTTGCTTTGCCGGGTGAAAAATGTAACCGTCATGGGAATCATTGGGAACACGCAGGGCGTAAGCAGGGCCACAAGTCCGGATAAAAAGGCCGCGAGAAAAAATGCCCAGAGGCTTTCTTCTTCTGGTTTGGTTTTTTCGATTTCGGGGTTTGATGAAGAAAGTGTTGCTGTGTCAGATTTTATATCAGCCGTGGCAGGTACTCCTACTCCCGAGGTATCCGCAACTTTTTGGGCAAGGGCAGAATCTTCTTTTGTCTTTTCAGTATTCTGAACTTCAGTGGCAGGCGTTATAGAACTGGTTTCGCCGGAGCCCGTAACTTCGAAGGGACCAAAACTAAAATCGCCTTCCTGGTCTACACATTTGCCTATATCATCCGAACAAGCCTGCGACTCATAACTTCCCGTAATTGTGCAGGGAGCAAGGATTTTTACTTTTTGCCTGAATTCTGCTGTGCGGTGAAAAAGCCGAACTTTTCCTTCGAAAACATCGTCGTAAATTTCTTCCGCACCAATTGGTTTTGCTGGTCCGATAAGTTCGAAGTCTTTGGTTTTGTTGAAATTGAAAACGGTAACCTTGGGACCAAGTTTGGGATCGAAATCATTGGAATAGAGATGCCATGTGCCATCTATTTTTACTTTAAAAATAAGTTCGGTTTGAGCTCCCGCTTTCATGGATTTTCCGGATGAAGAAAAACTCCAATGTGTTGGGTTGATAATCTGACCCTGGCTTACCTGGGCAAGTGCAATCAGGAAGAATATGAGAATTGACCGGATTTTCATGGCAATGTTCTTGGCACAAATCTACAAAGCTTCGTGGCATTATTACCGGGACAAGCGTCAGGACTGTATCTTCGCAGAATCATTTCCCAGATTTTTTTGAATAAAGAAACGCAGAACGCAGATTATCAGGAGTTTACCTTTCCTAATGGACTCCGAATGGTGCACCGGCAGGTGAGCAATACCCGCATTGCACATTGTGGATTTGTGCTTGATACCGGCAGCCGGGATGAAAAACCTGGTCAGGAAGGCATCGCACATTTTTGGGAGCACATGGCTTTTAAAGGTACAAACCGGCGAAAGTCTTTTCATATTCTCAATGGCCTGGAAATTTTGGGTGGAGAAATCAATGCTTATACCACCAAGGAAAAAATTGCCTTTCACGCCTCCGTTTTGGCCACACATTTCAGCAAGGCAGTTGACATTCTGAGCGACATTACTTTCAATTCTATTTTTCCTGAGAAGGAAATTGAAAAGGAAAAAAATGTTATTCTGGAGGAAATGTCGATGTATCTCGACACACCGGATGATGCCATTCAGGATGAGTTTGATGCCCTTATGTTTCCCGGGCATCCCTTGGGAAATAATATTCTTGGAACCGAAACCAGCGTTCCATCCTTTAACCGGGAAGATTTTCTGAAATTTTACCGAGACAATGTGAGTTCAGACCGGCTGGTTTTCTCTTGTGTGGTCCCATTCGATTTAAAGACTGCCATTAAAAGGGCTGGCCCTTTTTTATCGGCGATGCCAACCCTGAAGGTGAAGAAAATCAGACTTGCTCCTGAGCCATTGAAAGCACAGGAAGTGGTTTGCCGAAAGCCCATTCAGCAGGCTCATTTGATGATGGGTTGCAGGGCATATTCGATGGGCAGTCAGAATCGGCTTCCATTTTTTCTTTTGAATAATATTCTCGGCGGACCTGC
>CAMDMI010000029.1 GCA_945902135.1 Spirosoma fluviale | reverse complement strand
GCGCAAAACTTCAGTGGAAGGCTGATTCTTGGAGTAAACGGAAGTCAGATTGATGGAGATGGAATGAGTGGATATTATAAACCTGGCCTCGTAGCAGGCGCCGGAGTTCGTTTTCCTGTGAACGAAAAACTAAGCATCGGTCCGGAAATCATGTATTCAATGAAGGGTAGCAAGGCATCGTTTGACCAAGTTACCAAGTTTGGGTACCCCCGCATCATTTACAGACTTAACTATCTTGACATTCCCATTGTGGCGGATTACAGGATTTCCGGAGGAATGCAGCTTGAAGGCGGTTTGATTTACAGCCGATTGCTCAATTCTAAACTCGATAACGGCACCAACCTTGGATTTGTAAATGTGCCATATTTTAAAAAATCTGATGTTGAGATTATGCTTGGCCTGAAGTATGAGATTTTTGATAATGTATGGCTCAGTGGACGCCTCCTTTATTCGGTAATATCGACCAATGCCCAAGGAATTAATCAGATAAATAACGGGCTAATCGGAGGTCCGAGCCGGGGCGGATTCTATAACAACTTGCTTCAATTTACACTTTCCTTTTACCTATTCGGAAACAAAAGCGTAGTCCTTTCAAACACACAATCAACAGTTCCTGCCTTGCAGACTCCAGCAAAAACCTTTTAAAAAATCCTTTTGCCCCAAATTCTGATCATATGGATGCTCGTTACAATGGCCGCCCTTTTCTGGGGTTGCCTTGTTGAAAAATGGGCAAATCCATTTTTTGATGAACGAAGGCAAGGCAGCCTCTGGCAGTATTTCTGGACAGGTCTTGTATTTATTGGTCTGCTCCTTTCCGCATGCGGATTTTTAATGGCGCTTAACGGAATCCTGAAAAGCCTGATTTGGATAGGGCTTTTGTTGCCTCTTTTTATTTTCAGAGAAATTTCCAGCCAGCTTTTGAAACGCGTTTCTGTGGGCTTGAAAAATATGGGTTGGGCAGGATGGTCCTTATTTGGGATTTCTGCCGGAATCGGACTCATAAAGTCTTGTGGCATTCCTGAAATTTTTGATGAAGGTGCATACCACCTTCCGCTGGTGAGAATGTGGGAAACAGAGGGAGTGGTAGCCGGTGTAGCCAATCTCAATGGGCATTACGGTCTTAATTCTGTCTGGCATTTGCTATCGGCCCTTGCCAATCTTGATTTCCTGCCTGGCTTTAAAACAGACATGCCCCTGAACGGACTATTGGCTGCCATTTTAGGTCTGTTTGCTGGAAGCCGACTTGATGTACTGTTAAATGAAACCAATAAATTCAGGGTTTCTTCTTTCTTGGCAGCCTTCTTGCCATTTTTCCTTTTCCGCAATCTCTTAAGTTCCCCGTCGACCGATATTCCGGCCATCATCGCCACCTGGTTTATTTTTGTGCTTTGGCTGGAAGACCTTGAAAACAATCGGGAACTATCATCCAACTGGATCTTATTCCTGCTTTTGCCCGTTTGGATTGTCACAATCAAATCGTCCTCAGCCGGAATGTTGCTGGTGGCAGCAGGCTTCCTGATTGCCCAGGCAAGAAAAACAGATAAGAAGCCACTATTAGCCGGATTATTGGTTTCGGGTCTGGTTCTCCTTCCATGGTTGTTGCAAAACTGGATCATGACCGGTTATGCCATATTTCCAATCAAATTAACTGCCATCGGAAATCCTGCCTGGCAAGTTCCCATTGAAAGCATCAACAAGAAATTTTACCTTGAACAATTCGGGGCTTTTGCACCTCCATCTCAATATTCAATGGATTGGCTGAAAACCTGGTTTTCTGCCCAAAATCCCGATTCAAGGGTCATAATTCTATTGGCCGGCATCTTTCTGATTCGGATGCCTTTTCAAAAATTCGAAGGACTTCCTAAAAAATCCCTCATTTATCTCTATTCCATTGTTTTGATTCAGGAAACACTCTGGTTTTTTACCATTACCGAACCGAGATATGGGTTTGGCGCATTGTTGTTTTCAGCGCTCATCCTTCCTGCAATTTTTCTCCAGAAAATGGTCTTATGGAAAAGCCAACTTCGTTATTTCTGTATTCTGGTGATTTTCGCTCAATCCTTCAACCTCTTTAAAACTGCAAGAGACTTTTCTGCTCAGGCGGGCAACATTTTCACCCCGGCACCAGCCCCAAGCGTGTCTTATCGCAAAATCAAGTGCGGAAATTTTACGGCTTCAAGTCCTGAGGCTTATGAAACCGAAGTTCCCGCTGGAAAGCCTGTTTTTTGCTGGGATTGTCCGTTTCCTTGTTTCCCATTGGAAGGAAAATCTGATTCCAGCCATGTATTTGTTTCTACTGCTGGAATTTTTCTTTCCTTTGAATATCACGATTTCAAATAATGTTTAATTCAAACTAAGTATGATTATTGGTTGGTTAATAGTAGGGCTTATTGTCATCACAATTCTTCTTGGACTTGTATCCGTAAATCAGGGAACTGTGGCCATCGTCACGATGTTTGGAAAATACCGAAGGGTTTTGCGCCCGGGATTGAACTTCAAAATTCCCTATCTGGAATCCATCTACAAGCGTATATCCATTCAGAATAAATCGGTAGAACTCGAATTTCAAGCGGTTACACTCGATCAGGCAAATGTTTATTTCAAGGCGATGCTGCTGTTTGCTGTTTTTGATGAGGAAGAAGGAACCATCAAAAATGTTGCTTTCAAGTTCGTAAGTGAAGGCAATCTGATGACGGCCCTGGTGCGCACCATAGAAGGAACCATCCGGGGTTTTGTGGCTTCCAAAAGGCAGGCAGAAATTCTCTCGCTTCGGAAAGAAATAACCGAATATGTAAAAAACGAGGTTGACCAATATTTAGAAGGTTGGGGTTATCACCTAATTGATTTGCAAATCAACGACATGTCTTTCGACCAAGCGGTTATGGATTCCATGAGCAAGGTTGTGGCTTCAAACAATATGAAAGCGGCGGCTGAAAATGAAGGACAGGCTTTGCTGATTACCAAAACCAAGGCAGCAGAAGCCGAAGGAAATGCCATAAAAATTGCAGCAGAAGCTGAAAGGGAAGCAGCCCAACTTCGTGGTCAGGGCGTGGCGCTCTTCCGCGAAGAAGTCGCCCGAGGCATGACAAACGCAGCAAAAGAATTGCAGCTTGCCAATCTGGATACCAATGTCATTATGTTTTCCATGTGGACAGAAGCTATTAAGCACTTCGCCGAAACTGGAACCGGCAATACAATTTTCCTTGATGGCAGTACGGATGGAATGAACCGTTCGATGCAGCAGATTATGAGTGTATTGAAGGAAAACGGGAAAAAGTAGCTTGGCTGACTTTTGTTTATCAACGCAACCTGTTGAATATTAGTTTTTTAAAAAAAATTAATAAGAAAGTTTGCTTTTTTTAGCCTAAGTATATTGGAAAACCAGATAATTATTAGACTTTCGTACCAAGATTTTTGGTCCTTACGAATTAGAACGGTTAGTTAGATTTATCAAGTTATCCTTATAGTCCTCGTCAGCCCCAACTGTCCGTTAATTAATTTATTACCAAGTTTTTTTTATGAATCTTTATGTTTCAAACATCGCCTTCAAATTGAGGGATGATGAGCTCCGCCAGGCATTCGAATCTTATGGCGAGATTGTTTCTTCTAAAATCATTATGGACCGCGAAACTGGTCGTTCCCGTGGTTTTGGTTTTGTCGAATTTTCTAGCCGCGAGGCTGGATTGTCTGCGATTGATGCCCTTAACGGAATCGATCTAGGTGGAAAGGAAATCACTGTATCCGAAGCTCGTCCAAGGGAAGATCGCCCAAGGAATAATTTCGGTAGCGGCGGTGGTGGCGGTGGTGGTTACAACCGTGGCGGAAGCGGCGGTGGTGGTCGTTACTAATTGTCTTCCAAACTGAATCAACAAGGCTCCGATAAAACGGAGCCTTTTTTTGTCTTAGATTCTGGCCTAAGCCATGGCGATTGTCACCATGCTCAGACTGCGAATTGGTTCTTCAGCCAACAAATTCCCGGAAGCGAGCATGGTTGAGCCTGTTGTTACCACATCATCCACCAGCCAGATATTTTTATCCATCAGGTCGCACTTCCTTTCAGCATCCAAAACGAAAACTTCCTTCATGTTTAAAATCCGGGCAAGTTTGTTTTTGCGCGTCTGGGTTTCAGTTACCCTTTTTTTCAACAGAATCTTGTCGCTTGGCTGGCAAGCAAGTTTCTCTGCAAGTCCCTGCGCAAAAACCATGGCCTGGTTATAACCCCGGTCGGCTTCCTTGGCCTTGTGCATTGGCACAGGGATAATCAAATCTGGAACCGTTGGTAAACCTCTTTCCAGGAGTTCTTCTGCCAGCATGTATCCAAGCAACCAGGCAAGTTCCGGCCTTTGGCCATATTTGAGTGCATGCAAAATTTGACGGGTGCCTGTTCCTTTTCCAAATTTCAAAAAGGAAAAGGCATTTTGGAGAGGCAATAGACCTTCGAATTTCTTGGCAAATGGTGGATAAGACGCCAATGGATCGCTCAAAATTATCGGCAATTCCATTCTGCAAGCATGGCAAAGGCAACGCTCTGCTTTTTGTGTTTCTATTCCACAAACGCAGCAGGCCTCCGGAAAAAGGAGCCCGCTCATGTCCTGAAGCAAACCCATATATCAGATGCTTTTTTCCCTTTCAAAGGGGAAGGTCCTGTCGAAATACAATCTGTAGGTTGTGTGCCGCTTTACAAGGTCGGCATCGAGGGTTTCCAGCAAGTGGATCATTTTCGGATTGAAATCCCCAATCCAGTTCATTTCAATTTCAAGATAGCCCGCACCCAAAACGGTTTTTTTACAGGCCACGACCATGGCACCTTCCAGCCCTTTTCCCTGAAAATCCGGAATTACGCCAAACACAACACCAAACATTTTAGAGCTGCGGCGCACATATCGATACCAGATAAATTTCAGTTTGCCAATCAAATCCAATTTCCCGTTTACATGCTTAAAAACCTGGTTGAGCTCGGGCAGCATCAGGAAAAAACTAATCGGTCTGTCGCCATAAAAACCAAACCAGAGAAGTCGTTTGTCCATCACTGGTTTTAGCTTTTTGAACAAAGCCCGAACATGGGCCTCCTGCATGGCGGCAACCCCACTGTGTTTCGACCAGGCCTGGTTATAAATATCGGTGAATGCTTTTACAAAGCGTTCGTTTTCAGAAGGTTCATAGTGTAAAAAGCGATAGTTGTCGTCTTGTTTTACACGCTCATATTTTTCCAGCACTTTATCCCGCAAGGGTCTGTGGACGGACCGGTTGTAAGTGTGTTGGTAATAGAAAGCCTGAAAGCCAAATGATTCAAAGAGGCGGAGGTAATATGGAAAAGTCCATGGCATTCCATAGTTGGGCTCACGGTCGAAACCATCAGTGAGCAGTCCCCAGTGTTTGTCACGGTCTCCGAAGTTGATGGAGCCATCCACGCCGTCCAGACCCTTTTCCTTCAGCCAGTTTTCGCAGGCTGTAAAAAGTTTATCAGCGGCTTCTTGGTTGTCAATACACTCAAAAAAACCAAGCCCTCCAACCTTGGGTTTTCCTTCTTTCCAGAGTCGCTTGTCGAAAAAAGCCGCCACACGCCCGATGCACAAACCGGTCTGGTCTTTCAGTACCCAGCGGATGCACTCGCCAGAGCGAAACATTTTGTTTGAAGCCGGTCGAAAAACCTCGAGCAGATCAGTGTCAAGAGGTCGAATCCAGTTTTTTTCATGCCGGTATAGGCGAAGCGGCAAATCAAGGAAGTCCCTTTCCTCCGGGCTTCCTTCCTTTACAAGAATTAAATTCATTTGCTCAATAGTTTGTTCGTAATCTCTAGCGCCTTTCGGTCGCAAAGGCAAATCTAAAAAAGGGTTTTGATTTTTCTAAGCCTGCTGCCATTCGAATTCCCAAGCAGAAATACAAGCGGCTAATTTTTTTAGAAGCTGCTTTTTCCCATTTTCGAATTCTAAACTATTAAGGATAAATTTATGAAGACTAATACCATGCCAATGAATCCTGCCACGGTTTACCATATTTACAACCGGGGGAATAACAGAGAAGATTTATTTAAGGAAGAAAGGAACTACCCGTATTTTCTGGACAAGTATTTTCAATATGTTTCGCCGGTGGCAGACACATATGCCTACTGTCTGATGAAAAATCATTTTCATATTCTGTTAAGAATTAAAAATGAAGATGAAATTTTAAGGAGTTCAGGTAAGCCGTCACTTGAAGTGACGACTTCCCCGAATAAATTAATTATTAAGGCCTTCGCGAGCTTCTTTAAAAGTTACGCGCAGAGTATAAATAAGGCTTATGGGCGCACCGGAAGTTTGTTCGAAGAACCTTTCCGACGAATCGAAGTTTCGAATGATTCCTATTTTTCAGAGTTGGTCCGATACATTCACTTAAACCCACAAAAACACGGTTTTACCCAAGATTTCACCCAATACAGGCATTCTTCATACCATGAATTGATTTCGGAAGAAAATACGAGACTGGACAGGAAAACGGTTTCAGAATGGTTTGGTGGAATGAATGGATTTCACTCCTTTCACAAGGATAAACACTGGGTAATTACTCCTTCGTAGCCTTCCCCAGCTTATCTCTGAAGTAATTGTCATAGAAATCCGGCAACTGCTCCACGCCGATGCGCTTGGCGAGAATCTTCTTATTCTCATCCAGGATGTAAATCACCGGGGTGGAATAGATGTCGTACATGTTTTTGAAATCGGTGGCCGTGTAACTGTCCCAGACATTCAGCCAGCCAAGTTTCTTTTCACGAATGTACTTCTTCCAATCATCGGGTTTGCGGTCAATCGTGACGGAATACACATCGATTCCACGGGCTTTGTTTTTCTCCCAGAACTCCAGAAGTTTTGGCGTTTCTTTCTGGCAATGGCCACAATTCGGATCCCAGAAATACAAGATGGTAGATTTTGCCTTGAAGCCATCGAGGGTATACAGTTTCCCGCTGGAATCGGTGAGCCACATGTTTGGCGCCTTCTTTCCAATCAAAATCGGCTCCAGGATTTTAGCCCTTTCACGAATTTTTGAAACAACTGCAGAATCTACCCAATAGGCTTTTCCATTGAGGTAGTAGTTTTTAGCCATGTGTACGAAAACCGCATCCATGCCCATGATCTGGCTTTTCTCGTAAGTGTTTGTAATCCACCAGACAATGTACTTATAGGCCTCCTTGCTTTTGGCCATGGATAGAAGCTTGTCAGCGTAGAAATTAATAGAATCGGGAATCTGAAGGGTAAGCTTTTGAATATACTGCTCTACCTTGTTGTGGAAAAGTGGAGTACGAACCATGCGGTCATCAGTAAGGTCGATGTTGTCGAAGAAATGGTCGCGGTAATAAAGAAACTGATACAGGGAATCCTTGCGGCCATTGGGTAGAATTCTGGGTGCCGGAGCTTCAGGATCGAGTGCGGCTTTAAATAGTTTTACCGAGAAAGTATTGGGGAAATCTGCAAAAAGCTTGTCCCTGAAAACCTTCACATCCTTGTCTATGGCCTCCATGTTGGCCCTTAGTTTGGCAGTAGAATCTGGATTTTTTGTGGCTGACATGGCTGCACGAATCGGAGCTGCATCCCGCCCCATTTGGGACATAAGTCTTTGATAACTGTAGAAAACCTGGTTCTCAACGCCCTCCTTGATTTTCATTGAGGAAATGGCGTCGATTGTATCAAATTCCATCGACTGAAATTGCTCGCCAACTACAAATTCAACATAACGATTGCGGGGAAGAACCAACAGATAAACACCTTCCGGAAGCTCACTCTTTCCATCAAAAGAAAGATTACCCTTTGAATCGAAACGGGCTGTGTCTTTGGGAATGTATTGGTTATCGCCGTAATAGTGGGCAATGACGGCTGTGGTGTCTGAATAACCCTTTATCTTGAACTGAATCCGATGTCCTTCGGATTTCTTTTTTGCCTGTGCAATGGCTGATTGGGGTTCAATGCCAAATAAAAGCACTGCCGCCAGGAATAGCATTGGGGAAAAAATGCGATAACTCATTTTCATTCTATTTTTGTGCACTGATTTAGATTTGCAAATATGCCAAAAAGACTCGTCATAAGGTCAATTGATGCAAGTGAAGCTGTTAATGTTTATTAAAGACAAATGAAATTAAGTGGTCGTTTACCAATCGGGCTTTGCAAATTTCACGGGATAACTGCGCTTTTTTTCATTTTAAGCTTTCTAGGCTGCAAGGAAGAAGATTCAGGCGAGGGGGAAAAAGGACGACGCATCCGTGAAATGGCTTCCGGGCTGCCCAAAAGTTCTGCCTCTATGATCGACAGCCTCCATTCCGAAATTAAATGGACAATCCTCAAAAACAATGGGAGCAGCATCAGCGGGATTTTTCGTCCTTCGGGAGGCTCGCTGATTTTGGAAGGGAATTCCGTTGCCGCCGGATTTTTGGAAGGCGACTTTTGGAATAACAATAAACTGATCAGCGACACTGAGCGGGTAGCCCGGGAAGCTGGAATGAAGTTTTTAAAAGACAGTTGTCCCGTGGTTTTTTCCAATCAGGGAAGAATCCTTCGAATGGACTTAAAACAAATCAGCCGGGTGGTCCCACGAAGTGAGTTTCGAAGTCTTGGAAGCCTGGACAGCAACACCATTTCTACGCACAACCTTCAATTGCAGGCAGAAATCGCAGATTCTTCACAGAGCATCAGAATTCCGCTCAACATACGCATTTCAGGAAAGCAAGTATTTCTATCCGGCAATTGTCTTTTGAATTTAAGGGATTTTGGAATTCTATCAAGGCAAATTCCCAACCCTTCAAAATTGCAGTGGCAACCGGAAATGAGGCTTGAACTAAAACTCAGTTTTCTGAAATATCCCTAAGGTTCTTACTTCACTAGTCCTTCAAGACCAAATTTCACGAATTGAATGTATCTTTGGCTTCAGGCTGATTCCCAATAAAAGCCCGATTTTTGACCAATAACGGACCGATACTGAACCTTCACCCTTTGGTGCGGCTATTGAGGCTGTTCCTTTGGCTTGGCTTTCTGTTTTTTTTGGTCTTTGGAAGCCTGACACTCGCACTCAGAACGGAGACGGCTCAATCCAAAATTGTAAACTGGCTCGCGAAAAAGGCCTCAGAAAAACTTGGATATCAATGCAGCATCGGGGGGTTTTATCTCGATTGGGTTGATTTTGCTCGAGTTCGGGATGTGATGGTTCGGGATAAAGAAGGCCACACCATGATCTTTGTAAAGGAGATTAAAATCAACCTGAAACTCGCGGCGCTCCTCGAAAAAAATATCAACCTTGATTTTGTAGAATTGCAGGAAGGCTTGGTGGAAATCAGGCGAAGCCGCAAAACCGGCAAGCTCAATTTTAATGGTTTTACAGAGGCCATTATCGATTGGGTGGAAGGGAGCGATACAAGCCGATCCCAAAACCCACCGATTTTCACCATCGATAAATCAAAGCTGAATGCGATGTCATTCGCCTATATCGACGAATTGGAAGCACCTCTTCCGGGACAATTCGATTATTACCATTTCCGGCTCGATGGCATCAATGGATTTGTAAACAAATTCTGGCAAAGAAGAGATTCTATTCGCCTGGAAGCAGATGGACTTGTTTGCATCGACAGGGCCAGTCGCCTAAAGGTTAAATCTTTGAATGCTCTGTTTGGCTTTACCCAACAGGACATGTTTTTTCGCCATCTGAAAGCAGAAATCGGAAATAGTCTCTTGCGGGATAGCCTCAGTTTCAAATACAAAGACCTTGACGATTTTAGTGATTTCAACCGCAAAGTAGAAATTGGCGCCAGTCTGGATAGTTCTGTAATCCGAGCCGAGGACCTCGCCTATTTTGCACCAGCCCTGCGCGACTGGCATGAATCTTATACCGTTTCAGGAAATCTATCGGGGCGGGTAAACAACTTTCGCTGGCGCAAAATGAAAATTTTCAGCGGGAAGAGCACTTTGCTTACAGGCACCCTCAACATGCGGGGACTTCCTGAAACAGATGAAACTTTTATGGATTTGCGCCTGAAACCATCGGTCGTAAATCCGGCAGATCTGGCCTTTTACACTGGAAAGGAAGCCTCAGAATACCTCGGCATGCTGGGCGTTTTTGATGTTTCAGGCTCTTTTACAGGGTTTTTTCGGGATTTCGTTACCAAAAGCACCTTCATAACAAGATTGGGCACAATCAATGCCGACATGCAAATGGAATTGCCTGAAGGAGATTTGCAGCAAAGTAGTTACAACGGTCGCCTTAAAACTGTGGCGTTCAATTTGGGCCGGCTATTAAAACAAGAAGATAAAATTCAAAAAATCGACTTCGACGGTAGTTTTCAAGGCAAAGGATTTGATCCAAAGCGGGCTGAGGCAAGTGTAAAAGCAAAAATTTCGCGCATTGGTTTACTTGGTTATGATTACCGAAATATTGCAACAGACGCCAGCTTCAGCCGTCGCTCCTTCAATGGAAATCTCTCTGTAAAAGACCCGCACCTGATTTTTAATGGCCATGGAAAACTTGATCTCAGCAAAGGCCTGGAGGTTGTGGACATTGATGCTTTGGTCGGAAGGGCAAATTTTATGCCCTTAAAACTGACAAAAGAACCTTTGGATATTTCATCCGAAGTCAGTCTCCATTTTAAGGGATTTGATTTTGATGAGTTTCTTGGAAACGCGGAGGTCCGAAACCTGCGGGTTTTACTCAGGGATGAGCGAATGGACCTGGACCAGGCCACTGTTGAATCCCATATCGTAAAAGGCAACAAGACTTTCAGCCTGAAAACCCCGCTGGTGGATGCCACCATCGAGGGAAGTTTCAAGTATCGAAAACTGATTGAAGATGCCCTTGCAATGGTCAAAGAATACCAGCGGCTTCTCAAAAATGATGGTTTGGTGAACATGGAAGCCTTTGTGGCGCAAAGAAAAAAATCAGCAGTTGATTATGGCGTTGAAACCCATATTGTACTCAAAGACTTAAATCATCTTCTGGACTTGCTGGATTTGCCAGTCTCTGTTTCTGCGGGAACAGCCATCGATGCCAAAGTTCAATTCGGGAAGTCTGAGATGATTTCACTGCAGACAAAAATTGACAGTTTTACAATTGCCGGCAGAAGTTTTTATGAAACCGATCTGGACATCAATGCAACCAAAACCCTGGAGCGCCCGGATGTGACGGCCGAACTTTATGTTTTTTCAAAAGGACAGAAATGGACGGAGGGTTTCGTTACTGAAAAATTATTGTTTGATGGCGTTTGGGACAAGGGAAAAATCGGCTTTAAAATTAAGGGAAATGAAAAAGGACAAAGCAATAGGGCTGATATTTTCGGCGATGTGGTCTTTGAACCATTCAATACCCTAGTGAGTGTACGAAACAGCTCCATCAATTTTTTAAACAGAATCTGGAATTTCAGCAGCGACAATGCGATTGTATTTTCCGACACCGGAAGCATTTCCTTCCGGGACATGGAGGTGCGAAATGGCTTGCAGAGTCTTTCTGTCTCGGGTACGCTTCTTGGAAGCCGAGCCGATTCTGTCATCATCAAAGCCTCTGAAATTGATTTGGCCAGTCTCAGAACGCTGATCGGAGAAGAAATCGAAGGCCTGGTAACAGGCGAAGTAAAAATCAGCAACATTGGAGATTCGCCACTTTTTGCAGGCTTTTTATCGGCAACTGCGCTGAAATTCCGGAAATATGGAATTGGTGATTTCAAAGGCAATGCAATCTGGAACCAGGAACAAAAGAACCTGCAAATAAATGGTTCACTGCTGCGGGATGGCGCAGAACTGCTTTTCCTTTCCGGCTTTTACAGCCCTGAAATGCGCAATCCACTTGACCTGCGCGCCAAGATTTATCGGGTCGGAATCGATTTCCTTCAACCCCTTATTGGCAATAGTATTTCCAATATGAAGGGATGGGCTTCCGGCGATCTGAACATCACCGGAAATTTCTCCAAGCCAGAACTAAATGGAACGCTCTATGTGAAAGATGGTCAGGTGAAAATCAACTACCTCAATACCACATATTTCTTCAATCCAAAGGTGGTATTTACGCCTGATGAAATTAGTGCTGATGGCGCTTTGATTACCGATGAAGCAGGTCAGAACGGCATCCTCCGTAAAGCCACACTTCGCCATAATAACTTCACGGATTTCCTTGTAGATTTAAATGCCAACCTGAGCAATTTCATGGTTTTTAATGTGCCTAAAAGTGCCGGAGATGTTTATTACGGAACAGGCATTTGCACCGGAAACCTTGAGATTATTGGCGGGTTTGATGACATTGGAATCCGCGCTAAAGCTAAAACCAACAAAGGCACAAAACTGTTTATTCCGCTGGATGTAGCTTCCAAAGAAGACATTGGCGAATCTTTCATCTCTTTTGCAGGTAAGAAAGAAAAAAGGGTTTTCACCCGAAAAGATTCTGTACAAAATATTCGATTGAGCGGTATCCGCATGGATTTTGACCTGGATGTGACAGAAGATGCCTACGGGGAAATCATTTTTGACCAGAAGGCTGGCGATATCATTCGTGCCAATGGAATAGGAAAAATTAAACTCACGATTGATACCAGAGGTGAGTTTTCGGTGATTGGTCAGTATGCCATTAAAAAAGGAGACTACCATTTTACCACTTACAATCTGGTGAATAAAGACTTTGACATTCGTCCGGGCAGCACCATCACTTGGAATGGGCCTGTGCTTGGCGGGGTAATGGATATTCTTGCGGAATACAACCTCAATGCTTCGCTGGCGCCACTGGCCTCTGCGGATGAACAGATTCAGCAAAAACCAGAAGCAAAACGGCGGTATCCAGTTCTGGTGAGCATGCGCTTAACGGATCAACTACTTAAGCCGACCATTAGTTTGGGACTTGAAATCCGCGATTATCCAAAAAACTCAGACCTAAATTATTATGTGCAGGCCTTCCTCACCCGGATTGCCACCGATGAACAGGAGCTTAACCGCCAGGTATTTAGTTTGATGATTTTCAGAATGTTTGCCCCAATGGGTGAATTCACGCAAACGGCCAATATTTCCTATTCAAGTTTCAGCGATTTGGTTTCCAACCAATTGAGTTCATGGCTGAGTCAGTTTGACGAAAATCTTGAAGTTTCCGTTGACCTCGCCGGCCTAAGTCAGAGCGCCCTCAATAATTTCCAGCTACGGTTTTCCTATACCTTGCTGGATGGCAGGCTGCGCTTGACCCGTGACGGAGGCTTTACAAATGCACAGAACCAAACATCCGCGCTAAGCATCGCCGGCGACTGGACACTTGAATACATGCTGAGCAAGAATGGAATTTTTCGGGTGAAAATGTTCCATAAAATGAATCAAAACCTCATTTTATCGGGACTTAGCAACAACAATACAACGCAGGGAGCTTCCCTTCTTCACACCCAGAGTTTCAATAAATTGGGGGAGCTTTTCCCTAAAAAGAAGAAGCAGGAAACAAAGAAACCCGAACCTGCCCGCAAGCCAGAAGAAAGTCCTGAATCTGCCGCCACAATACCCGAACAAAAAGGTCGGCCCTGAAGAATTGCTCAGGAAATTTCTTCAATCAGAAGCTTGTTCTGACCGGAAAATAAAAAAGTATCGCCGCAAGATTTTCCATTCAAAGTTTGGCCTAAAGGTGTTTCCAGTGAAACACAAAGCAACTTTTCTCCATCCGGAAGTACAATTACGCCAAGGCCTGGCCCGAGGTAAAAACGAAAACCACCTGCGCGAATGATAGAACCAGGAATTGCCTTCCCAATGGGCTTATTTTGTGCAATAGATTCAAAAGCTTCCAAATTCAAAAGCGCTGTTTCCAATCGGGAAGCATGAAGATCGCGCTGGATCTGGCCCATTGCCCGAGCCGTTTCATATTTATCACCCGCAGAGCTCTTTTCTTCTGAATTGGCATCCGCTTGAGCTTGCTGCATTTCTGCTTTGCAGGTTTCCACAAGCGCCTTTAACCTAGCCCGGATAAATTCAATAATGGATTCCTTATCCATTTCCTTTTTTACTTTGAATCCTCCTCTTTGGGAAGGTCCATGGTGCCACGCAACCGAACAGGCTTAATTTTTTTACGGGCCCGCTGGTTTAGAAGATCAACCAGCAAGGCGAAAACCATTCCAAAATAAACAGTTGCCTTTGGCACATGCACATCAAATGCCTCCGCCACAAGCAAGGCGCCAATCATAATCAGGAAGCAAAGCGCCAACATTTTTATACTGGGTCTCCGGTTGATATAAATGCTGATTCGCCTGGAATAAACCATCATGATGAGCATTGAAATGACCACCGCAGCAATCATAACTTCAACAAAATCAGAGAGGCCAACAGCGGTGAGAATTGAATCGAAGGAGAAAATTATGTCTACCAGAACAATCTGAAATATGACAGAAACAAAACTCTTCTCCTTTTTAACATGCTCAAAATGGTCTGCTTCTCCTTCCAGTTTTTCATGGATTTCGGTTACCGTTTTTCCCATAAGGAAAAGACCGCCGGATAAAAGAATCAAATCTCTTCCTGAAAAGCCAATGCCATTTATTGTGAAAAGATCGGCTTTAAGTCCAATAATAAAACTAATGCAAAGCAGAAGTAAAATCCTGACAATCATAGCGAGTGCAAGGCCGATTTGTCTGGCTTTGTTTTGCTTAGAAGCTGGGAGTTTTCCGGCTACTATGGAAATAAAAATGATGTTGTCGATACCCAAAACAATTTCCAAAAGCGTAAGCGTGAATAAGCTTATGAGATTGTCTGTTGTGAATAAGGCTTGCATTTCTATGAATGATTTTTTTGTGAATTGGGCGACACTCTGAAATGAAAAATCCCGCTTTTGCGGGATATCGAATTAAAATTGAGAATGATTACTCAGGCTTGCCTGCGGTATCAGTTCCGGATGAAGCCGGACCAACTGCGGGAGGCTGTTGTTTTTTCTCTGGCGCAGAAGCTGAACTCTTGGCTTTTTCCACATTGATCGAGCTTGGACCTTGTTCAACATCTTCACCACCTTGAATAAACTTAGATCCCATTGTAAGAACCATGATTCCAATCATGAATCCCCAGGTAAGCTTCTCCAAAACATCGGTGGTTCTTTTAACTCCCATTACCTGAGAGGCACCGAAATTACTTGACAAAGCACCAGATTTAGAATCTTGTGCGAGTACAATGAGAATCATCAAAATGGCGATGATTGCGATAATGGCTGTAAGTGCGTAAATCATGACTAATTCTGGTTTTCCAGATTTTTTATAAGGGCCGCAAAGTAAGTGCTTTTTTCTGGAATCTTCAAAGACAGTTTATGCAATGTTGCGATGGCCTTGGGATAGTTTTTCTGGCGGATGTAAATCATGGCCATATTTTCGGTCACAACCTCTTCCTTCAACTTACCACTTTTTCTGGATAAGTCGGGACCAGGACCTTTTTTATCTCCAAAATCCAGGCGGGGTTGAAGAAGCGGGGGCGCAGAAAGAAACTTTTCAATGATGGCATCCTGGTTTCCTCTGGCAGCTTTTCTTTTTCCTGCAGAAGCAGAATCTGGAGCTTGCGCTTCGGTAGAACTTGTCTCCTTTGGCTTAGATTTACCTGCTTTCAGCCGGATGATGGCGAAACCAAATTCATTTTTTGGTTCAACAGACTGGCTGTTTTCTTCCGGAATTTCAAGCGCCATTTCCGGAGAATCGTTTTGTTCTTCTTTTAAAATGCTTGAAGGTTCATCTTCTACTTCAGGGAAGGAAGAAGTTTCTCCAGAAATATCAAGCCATTCAGGCTCAATTTCCAGAGGACCATCAACCAAAATATGAAGGCGACTTCTGGAAAGTGTTCGGGCAGCGGCATCATGCAAAATTTCCACAAATCCATCACCCCTTATCTCTTTTTGAGACAAAGCACGAAGCACATAAAGGCTGGCAGCATAGGGATAATCGGAAATCAAGCGGTTCCAATCAGATTGTAAAAGCTGGGAATTGTCGATTGGCGCCGCCAGAATACTTGAAAATTCGCTTGCTTTCATGCTTACCAATTGGCCAGTGATTTGTTGAAAATATCCAGAATTATTTGATCAGAAATGGTTTCAATCAAATCCCTTTCTACAGTTGAAAATGACTTTGACTGGTCAAAATCCTGGTAAAAGGAAAAGACCTGGTCGAAGTTCTGCTCCTTGTTTCGACTGTTTGTGAACCGAACTTTTACGCCAATGCTTAGGCGGGTTTGGGCGGCCCTTTCCACCCCACCTTGCCCGGCAACCGGCGCAATTGGACTAAGGGTATATTGTGTAATGCTTCCTTCCAAATTGAGATCGCCGTCCCGGTTTACAAGCCCAAGACTGGTATTTCGTTGAAAATACTCTCTCGCCTTTTCAGAAAATGCCTGAGCCAGAAATGTAGGTCCGGATGCGCTGCGGTCATCAAAATTCAGGATGGAAATTGTCTTCGTATCCGGAGAAACAGAAGCCCCGGTAAAGCTGTAAATTCCACAGGATGAAAGAATTGTGGAAATGAAAACAAGCAGTAGGCTATTCCTCAATTCCAAAAAGCTTAATTTTCCGATACAATGTTCGCTCTGAAATACCCAGTTCCCGGGCTGCATTTTTGCGCCGGTTGTGGTTCTTTTTCAGGGCCTTCAAAATCATCTCTCGCTCCTGGTGTTGCAGGCAAAGTGATTCTTCTTCTGTCTCGTGGCTGATGTCGAGGATTTTGCCGTATTCCAGTTCTTCCGAATCTGTCTTTTCTACGCTTGATGCTGTAAATCCAGGAGGATTTACTTCAGGCATTCCATTGAGCGTTTCTGACTGTGCCGTAAAAGGCTTCAGGTTGCCGTTGGGAAACAAGTTGGGATGACTTGCTAGTGCCTCCGTAGAAATTCCACCTCTGGCCACCATTTCAATCACAAATTGTTTCAGTTCGTTTACATCCTTTCGAAGATCGAAGAAAATTTTGTAAAGCAAATCGCGCTCACTCATTCCGGGCTCGTGGTTTCCTGTGGCATCGGCAAGCAAAGCGGGCAAACTGGAGCCAGATGGTTTTGGCAAATATTTCCGCAATACTTCTACAGAAATTTCGCGGTCCATTTCCAGAATGGAAATTTGTTCGGCGATGTTCTTCAGCTGCCTAATATTTCCGGGAAAGCGGTAAGACATCAAAGCACCGCGCGCCTCTTCTGAAAGCCGGATTGGTTTTACACGGTATTTCTCCGCAAAATCAGCTGAGAATTTTCTGAACAAAAGGTCAATATCGTCGCCTCTTTCCCTCAGAGCGGGAACACTGAGTGGAACTGTATTGAGTCTATAATATAGGTCTTCGCGAAACTTTCCTTTTTCTACCGCCTCCAGCAAATTCACATTGGTGGCTGCTACTACGCGCACATCCGTTTTCTGCGTCTTGGAACTTCCGACCTTGATAAATTCCCCATTTTCGAGAATGCGAAGGAGACGCGCTTGGGTCCCAAGAGGCATTTCGCCAATTTCATCCAAAAAGATTGTGCCGCCATTCGTTACCTCGAAATAGCCTTTTCTGGCATCTGTGGCACCGGTGAAAGAGCCTTTCTCGTGGCCAAACAATTCCGAATCGATGGTGCCTTCGGGAATGGCGCCACAGTTGATGGCAATAAACTGCCCATGCTTTCGGGCAGAAAGGGTGTGGATGATTTTGGAAAACGATTCCTTACCGGATCCGCTTTCGCCACTAATCAGAACCGTAAGATCGGTGGGCGCCACTTGAATGGCCACCCGGATTGCATGATTGAGGGCAGAAGAGTGTCCGATGATGTCGAACCGTTGCTTTACGCTTTGAATTTCATCAGGATTCATATGATTGGGTTGGATTGAATATTATTTGCTCAGGGCGTTTTCGATTTCTTCCATTTTCGCCTCAGAATAGGCTCCGCTGGTAGAATACAGCACATTTCCCGTAGAATCTATGACAAAAAACCAAGGCGAATCGGTCTTGTCGATTTTTAGGCTGGATTTGATTTCATCGGCCTTTCCTTTGAAGAGAAGTACATTCTGCTGGAGACTTTTATCCAGCCCTTCTTTCATCTTTTTTTCGGCCTTTCCAGCAGCGGCTTGCAAAACTCCGGAGAAAACCGGAACGAAATAGCAATTCACATCCCAGGAATCCATCGGGATAATGGCGTTGACATCCGGCTTTTCAATAAATGCAGAAAAGGCAGGTTGAAACCAGGTGGAAAGTTCTTTCTCGGCCTTTTGTGAAAAGGCCATTCCAAGCACGGTTGATTTACCTGCATTTGCAACTGGCAGGCTGATTTTCTTCCCATCGAGAGAAGTACATTCCATTGCGGGAAAAGGAATCTGGGCAAACACCGCAGAATTGAACACGCAAAAGGAAATGGCTGTTAGAAATTTAATCTTATTCATGAGTTTGAAGTTTCTTGTTTGATGGCTTTCCCAATAAGGGTTCCGCCGGTGCTGGAACTTACCAGAACATTTACATACTGACCTGACTGAAAATCTTCTCTGTCGAAAACCACCACGGCATTTTGGTCATTTCGTCCATAAAGCTGCTTGTCGGAACGCTTGCTTACGCCTTCAACCAAAACCTTGTGAACCTTTCCAACATGTTTTTGGTTGCGGCTGTGCGCACTCTCGCGGTGTATGGCAATGATTTCCTGCAAGCGGCGCAGCTTCACATCTTCCGGAATGTCATCGCTGAATTTTTTAGCGGCTAGCGTATTGGGCCTTTCGGAGTATGAAAACAAATATCCGAAATCATAATCCACGAGTTTCATCAGCGAAAGACTGTCGCCATGTTCTTCTTCTGTTTCACTGCAGAAACCCACAATCATATCGGTGGAGAGACCACATTCATCGCCCAAAATCCGGCGAATTGCCGCCACTCTGCCGAGATACCATTCCCGGTCGTAGGTGCGATTCATAAGTTTGAGAATGCGCGAGTTGCCGCTTTGGGCCGGTAGGTGAACATAATTACAGATGTTGTCGTGCTTTTTCATGGTGAGAAGCACTTCATCTGTGATGTCTTTTGGATGCGAGGTAGAAAAGCGAACCCTCAAATCAGGATTGATTTGTGCAACCTGATCCAGCAAGCCCGCGAAATTTACAAGTGATTCCGAGGTCCCATTCTCGGGAGTCCATTTGTAACTGTCCACATTCTGGCCCAGCAGAGTTACCTCGCGGTAGCCTTGGTTAAACAGGTTTTTCGCTTCATTCAAAATCGAATGCACATCACGACTTCTTTCACGGCCACGGGTGTAAGGCACCACGCAAAACGAGCACATATTGTCGCAGCCCCGCATGATGGAAATAAAGGCCGTTACGCCATTGGAATTGAGTCGAACCGGACTGATGTCGGCATAGGTTTCCTCGCGGGAGAGAAAAACATTTACGCCTTTGTCGCCCGCATCAACGGTGCCCACAAGGTTGGGCAAATCGCGGTAAGAATCCGGACCAACCACCATGTCCACCATCTGCTCTTCTTCGAGCAATTTGGTTTTCAATCTTTCGGCCATGCAACCCAGAACGCCGACCACCAAACCAGGTTTGCGTCTTTTCAGACCTCTGAGGTGGTTGAGCCTGTGGCGGATTTTCTGCTCCGCATTCTCGCGGATGGCGCAGGTATTGAGGAAAATGAGATCGGCTTTTTCGGCGGAATCCGTGGTATCGAAGCCATTCTCGTGCATGATACTGGCCACAATTTCGCTGTCAGCAAAATTCATCTGACAGCCATAACTTTCAATAAAAAGCTTGCGGCCTTTGCCTGTATTGGTTTCCGGTGTCAACAGCGGAGCCTGTTCTACCGGTGTTTCAGTTTGTAAAAAATCGATGTCAGGAATTACTCGGGCCATGGTATGGGTTTCAAAACAGGAAGACAAAGATAATGCCCGGTGACAATTTGTCAGTAGTTTTTTGAGAATAGCTCTGGGCTGCTTTGTGAACAAAAAACTGGATCGAAGAATCTCGTCTTTTACCCATATTTGAGTGTTTTTTATTCTTATGATTGACGAACTTATATGAAGAGTATCGATAAAAAAAGTATTGAGAATGCCTACCGATTATTCGATTCAGAAGATATTTCTCAGATTGAAACAGGATCTACAAAAGGATTGATTCAAATTCATCAATATTTATTTGGAGGCTTGGCAGATTTCGCCGGCAAAATCAGAAAAAGCAATATTTCAAAGGGAGGATTGAGATTTGCAAATGCACTTTACTTGAATGAAATACTCCTTAAAATTGAAGAATTGCCCGAAGTTACTTTTGAAGAAATCATTACTAAATATGTTGAAATGAATATTGCTCATCCGTTCATGGAAGGAAATGGCCGGACAATGCGCATCTGGCTGGATTTAATTTTGAAAAAATCGCTTAAGAAAGTTGTCAACTGGCAACATGTTGATAAAACACTTTATCATCAGGCTATGGAGCGAAGCCCGATAAATGACCTGGAGTTAAGAACACTTTTACATCTTCACCTCACAGATCGTACCGATGACAGAGAGGTTATTTTCAAAGGAATAGAGCAATCCTATTATTATGAAGGATATCGAAGAGAAGATGATGAAAATGAATAATGTTGTTTGGAGGCAAATTTGATACAAGATTTTTTCAATTAGTT
>CAMDMI010000028.1 GCA_945902135.1 Spirosoma fluviale | reverse complement strand
TTTTATATGCGCCAGCGAACCGATGACATCAAATTCTGCCATCAGGACATCCATTTCCCTGTCTTTCCCAACAGTGAACTTTTCAATTTCCTTGCTTACTTCAAATCCTTTGGTCCAGAGTTTCATACAATTTAAATGCTTGGGATGGTATTGATTTCGTTTGCTGGGATAGAATTAGCAATTGATTTACGCTGGAAAGTGGGCTCCAATCCCAGCACTTCCAATCCGTTTTTGGTGGCAATCTCAGCCAGCACATTTGGCTGATATATTTTACAGGCCTCCAGCAAAAGCTTGATTTCGGTCCACATATCGCCATCGCCAAAGGGCTTATACACATCACTGATGTTGTCGGTGCCAATGGCAACTTTTATCCCGTACTGAATCATTTCATCCACAGGCGTTATGGCATTGTGGCTCGGTGCAAGTCTTTCGGTTCTTGGATGATCAATCCAGGCAACAGGACAAGAAATCACTGAAAGCTGCGCTTCACGCATAAGCTCGTAAATGCTTTCCCGTTTTGCCTTTGGGTGGGCTGCAAGAGAAATGCAATGAATGGCACTTACCATGCCTTGCATTCCGTGCTCAATTACCTTTTGTGCCAGCAACTCTGTTTCGCTTTCTTCATCGGTATTAAACTGATCCACATGCACATGCACTGGCTTATTCAAGCGCTTTCCTGTGCTGAGGAGCAAGTCTAAATGCTCTTCCTCTCTTCCTGCATCTTTTGCCGGCAAACCACCAATGATGTCCACAAATTCCACCGCCTTGTCGAACCAATAGCGTGCATCTTTTTCCAAAACACCTTTCAGCGTTTGGTTCACAAACTTCATCTGAATGCGGTTGCCATATTCAGCCCGAAGTTTTTCTGCCGCCAGAATGGATTTTTCACCAATGGCTTCATCCACATCAATAAAGCTTCCAAAAGCTTGAACGCCCTGCTGGAGCATCAGTTCTGTAGCACGCGACATCCGGTTATACACCTGGTCAACCGAAGAGCTGCGTTTCAGCGTATCGACTATGTCCCACTTCTTTTTAAGCGGCGCATAGATTTCTTTTACACTGTTTTCATCCAGACTGTAAGCCCGGTCGAAGTGGGCGTGGGTATTCACCCAGCCGCCCTGCTCGCTAATTTTAGCAAGGAGTTCTGTTTTGAGGTTCATAAAAATTTGGCGAAAAAAAAGGGCTTTCAAAAATGAAAGCCCTTTGGAATAAATGAAATTGATTTTGATTTTCGGAGAAGGAAAATAGGGAAAAGGCCTTTTTTCGGCTCTTTTTTCCTGGTTCAAATGCCTTTTTTCTACCTTCTAACATTTGAGAAACAAAAGTACTAAAAGCAGGTACATCACCAATGTTAAGAAATTGTTACCAAGAATTGACATTCTGATAACATCAAAAACAAGAGCGCATTAGACCATTTTCAAAATAAAATTAAGTTAAAATATTTTTTGGGCCTGCCCCCGCAACTCAGAAAATTAAATTCCGGAAGCAAGCCTTGGTTTTACGCCGCGGGGTCGGGCTGTTCGTTTCAAGTCCTCTGCCGCCACGGCGGCATGCGGGCTTTCCACTGCCATCCCTCAGGCAAAATTGCGTGCAATCAAACGCGGTTTTGACTAACCAGCAAGCTCAACCAAATGGTCAAGGGCATTGGCCCAGATCTGTTCCGCACCTGCTACCGGAAGACTTTCTCCCCAAAGTTCAAGACTTGGTTCTGCCAGCACCTCACCGATCAGACTTGCATGCGCACCAAACAAGGCCAAAACCTTTTCCGGCTCGGCGGTACTCAGCACCCAGCGGTGACCGCCTTCAGCGAAAAGCCAGTTGATTGGGTCTTCTGCCTCGTAAGAAACCTTTGCACCAAGACCTGTTCCAAATAATTTTTCAGCCAGACAAACAGCAAGCCCGCCTTCCGAAACATCGTGCGCCGACCGAACAAGGCCCTGATGAATCGCCTCCAGCATTCGCATATTCAATTGAGCAGCTTCCTCCAGATCAATACCCGGACAATCACCATAAACGGCACCAAAGAGCATCTTCTGTAATTCACTTCCACCAAATGCCGCTTGCTCATTTCCTCCGATGAGGATAAGAGAATCACCGGCATGCTTTACCATTTGCGTTGTAATGTGGGCGGGGTTATCAATCAATCCAACCATGCCGATGATGGGTGTTGGATATACTGCGCCCATGCTGCTACGTTCGTTGTACAAACTCACATTTCCACCAATTACAGGAATATCAAAAGCCTTGCAAGCAGCCACAATGCCGTCCACCGACTTCTCAATTTGCCAGAAGATTTCCGGGTTTTCAGGACTTCCAAAATTAAGGCCGTCAGTTACCCCAATGGGTTGTGCACCAGAAGCGATGATGTTTCGGCTGGCTTCTGCCATGCACAAGGCACCACCTTTTTCCGGATTGAGATACACATACCGGGAATTACAATCCACCGTCATGGCCAGCGCCTTTTGTGTTCCGCGGATGCGCAGAATCGCAGCATCGCTTTTTTCTGGTCCAGCCACTGTGTTGGTTTGCACCATGTAATCATACTGCTGAAAGACCCGCCTTTTGCTGGCAATGCTCGAAGTAGCCAAAAGGCCCTTCAACATTTCAATCCAGTTGTTCTGGTATTTCTGCTCTGCTTGTTCCTTGATTTCAGCACTTACAGAAGCGGCCCTTTTCATGCCCTCTTGAAAGTAAACTGGCTCTGCAGAATTTCTGTAGTAAACAGGTGCTTCTTCTGTGAGGGCTTGTACGGGCATTTCTGCTTCCGTAACACCTTTGTGCTTTACCCGAAGAATGGGTTCTTCAATCACCGTTCCAACATTCACGGCATACAAATCCCACTTTTTAAAGATGTCCGCAACTTCTGTTTCATAGCCTTTTTCCACCACCAGCAACATCCGTTCCTGCGATTCGCTGAGCATCATTTCATAGGCACTCATGTTCTTTTCACGCTGCGGCACAAGATCCAGGTTGAGTTCAATCCCAACCCCGCCTTTGGCAGCCATTTCGGCCGAGGAGCAACTCAAACCAGCAGCACCCATATCCTGAATGCCGATAATTTTAGGATGCTGAATGGCTTCCAGACAGGCCTCAATCAGGAGTTTTTCCATAAATGGATCACCTACCTGAACCGAAGGGCGTTTGCTTTCGCTTTCCTCGCTGAGGTTTTCAGAGGCAAAAGTAGCGCCGTGAATTCCATCACGACCAGTAGAGGATCCAACATACAGAACGCTATTGCCAATGCCGCCTGCGACGCCCTTTTGCAAGTCTTCGTGCTTAAGCAGGCCCACGCACATGGCATTTACCAAAGGATTCCCGTTATAGCAATCATCAAAATAAATTTCTCCGCCAACAGTTGGCACGCCCACACTATTGCCGTAAGCTGAAATTCCTTTTACAACCTTTTCAAAAAGATAGCGGTTTCTCTCATTGCTCAATTCACCAAAACGAAGGGAATTGAGACATGCTACAGGCCTGGCACCCATAGAAAATACATCGCGGATAATTCCACCAACACCCGTAGCTGCTCCCTGAAATGGCTCAACTGCTGATGGATGGTTGTGACTTTCAATCTTAAAAACCACCGCAAGACCATCGCCAATGTCAATCACGCCGGCGCCCTCTCCGGGTCCCTGCAACACTTTCGGGCTTTTGGTTGGAAACTTCCTGAGCTGAGGCTTGGTATTTTTATAGCTGCAATGTTCGCTCCACATTACGGAAAAAATACCCAGCTCGGTATAATTGGGAAGCCGGCCACCAAGGTGTTCGGTAATTTTTTCAAATTCACCATCGCTTACACCCATGCGGCTGTAAATCTTCTGGTCTTTTATTTGTTGAGGATTGGGATACAAGATATTAAGCCGTTTTGTGTTGACAAAAATTCAATATAGAATGAAAAAGAGGCAGGCCGTCTGTTCCTCCGAGAAGGCTTTCTACAACCCGCTCCGGATGGGGCATCATACCCAAAACATTGCCTTTCGAATTGCAGATACCCGCAATGTTCATGAAAGAACCATTGGGATTGTGCTCGTACTCGAACAGGATTTGTCCATTCGATTTTAGGCGGGCATATGTTTCAGCATCGCAGTAATAATTTCCTTCACCATGCGCAATGGGAATTTCAAGTATTTGATTTTCAGCATACGCAGATGTAAACATGCTGTGCTTATTTACCACGCGCAGTTTTTCGGGGCGACAAATAAAAGAAAGGCCCTCGTTTCGTAGGAGTGCTCCTTCCAGCAGACCTGCTTCCAGTAAAATCTGAAAGCCATTGCAGACGCCAATCACAGGTTTTCCGCTTTCAGCGAATTCTTGCAGCGCCTTCATCACAGGAGAAAACCGGGCAATGGCCCCGCAACGGAGATAATCACCATAGGAAAAACCACCCGGCACGGCAACCACATCAAATCCTTCCAGAGAAGATTCTGAATGAAACACATACTGACATTCCACCTCCGGCATCAACTGCCAGGCACCCAGCATATCCTGGTCACAATTAGAACCGGGAAAAACCAATACAGCTACTTTCATTTCTTATGCCGCATTTTCTATTGTAAAATCAACATCTTCAATCACTTCGTTTACAAGCAATTTTTGACACATCGATTTTATCCGGCTTTCGATATCGTCCACATTGTCGGTAAACAACTGGAAGTATTTTCCGACCCGAACGGTCTGCACTTCATTAAAACCCAACTGGTGAAGCGCATTGGTTACTGCTTTTCCCTGTGGGTCGAGGATGTTCTCCTTCAAATAGACATGAACCTTTATCTTATACATTTTTATTAAGCTTCGTTTTTCAGAATTCCAATTCTAACTGCCAATGAATGATAGGTTTCCGCCAAAGGAGCAAGGTCCCGGCGAAACACATCTTTGTCTAATTTCTGGCCTGTTACAGCATCCCAGATGCGGCAAGTATCAGGAGAAATTTCGTCTGCCAAAAGGATTGTTCCCTCCGTCGTTTTTCCGAATTCCAGTTTGAAATCAATCAATTCGAGACCATGCCCAAGGAAAAAATCCTGTAACAAAGTATTTACACGCAAGGCTTTTTCCTTAATCTGTTTTAGCTCGTCAGGACTTGCAAGATTAAGCGCAAAAATATGATCATCGTTCAGCATGGGATCGCCGAGATCATCATTTTTGTAACAAAGTTCGATGATCGGAAAAGGCATTGGAAAACCTTCTTCCTTTCCGATGCGTTTGGCGAGGGTGCCGGCAGCTTTGTTTCGCACAATCACCTCAAGTGGAATAATGCTTACCTTTTTCGCAAGGTGTTCTGTTTCAGAAATTTTTCCTTCGAAATGGTTTTCAATTCCTTTTTCCGATAGCAATTCGAAGAAGAAAGAAGTAAAAAGATTGTTCAGTTTTCCCTTTCCTTCGATGCTGTCTTTTTTCACCCCGTTAAAAGCCGTGGCGCTGTCCTTGTATTCCACCCGAATAATTTCAGGCTTATCTGTGCTGTAAATTTTCTTGGCTTTTCCTTCGTAGAGCATTTCGTTTTGCATAGTTACTGGTGAGGCTGGTTTGGATGGGTTTTTTAGAGTACAGTTATGAAATTACAGTTCTGATTCAGGTGCTGGTTCACTATTTCTTCATGAGCTTAAAGCTGGCATTCCGAACCTCTGTAGCTTTCAGCAGATAGTTTCCTGATGGAAGAAATGAAAAATCCTGTTTTTCCGGCTGCTTTCCCTGCCAGTGGATTTTTCCATATAAATCGCTGAGAATAAAATGCCCGAAGGAATCCAGATTGATTATTCTGAATTGATTTTCAAAGGGATTGGGATGGATGATGAGCGGGTTATTCTTTTCGTTTTTCATGCCGGTTATTGTGCATGTGTTAATAGTAACAAGCGCATCCGCCGTATCCTTTCCTGCGCTTGAAACTGCAATGAGTCGCACAGAATATACCCCTTCTGCCGGATACAGATAAACAGGATTGGCGAGAATTGAAGTATCCAGACTCCCGCTTTCCGGATCTCCAAATGTCCATTGGTAAGAGGTGGCATTGGTGGATGTATTGGAAAAATTGACCTGATCGCAGGTGGTGATGGTTTGCGGACTGAAGCTAAAGGATGCCGCCGGGGCTTGTTGCTTTTCACCATAACCAATGCTGAAAGGCAGGCTGATCCCGGAATCCGGATTTAAGGTGGAAAGGGAGGCTGGAAAAATGGCGCCGGCCGATGTAAACGAATTGCTTTCGCCAAAGGCTGAATAGCTGCCCGCGGCCGATGAACTCCTTGCCAGTAGATTTCCGGAGACCATGTTGTTGTCGTAACAGCTTAGCTTAAAAACGGAGATGTTGTTTGGTCCCTCCACATCCAACTGCCACCTGCGACCGGTGTTCAGCGAAGCAAGACCTGACCCGGCCGTACCGTTGTTGGAATCAAAAACCTCTGCCTTCAGGCTTGTCTTGGCATTAAGCGTAGTAAGATTCATTTTCAACCAATTGGGGCCACTTTTCCCTAGGGGAAAAGTCATCGTGTTGTTGCTTAAAACCAGGCCCTGAGGAATTACTCTCCGGAAAGGACCGTTGATGTATCCGGCTGTGGTCGGACCAAAAAAGATGTTATCACCGGTACCGGTTGAGGAAATATGGGTAAGGTCGTTGCTTTCAGAAGTAGTAAGCTGTCCGCGAACCAGTGTTAATGCACCGCTCATGGTGATCGGGCGATTCAGGGTGATGCCAGCCGTATTATCCATGTAAATATCGGTAAACTGCGCATTGGAGCTGGATGCCAGATTCTGGATGGTACCCGTACCGCCAATTGTAGTAGCTATGTTGGTGGGTCCGAAGGACGAAGTATTGTGCAGCACGGAGCAATTCTGAAAAGCCCCTTCCATAATGGCTGTGCCATTCACAATAAAATTTCCGGTAATGATCTGTTGGCCGGAACCAGCATTCCAGGTGGAGCCTGCATTGATGGTAAGATTCTGGTACATACCTAAGCCGGTACCAAGTGTCACAGTTCGGTTGGTACCAGATCCGGTTCGCACCACCAGGTTGCAGAACTTGAAATATCCGGCAGAAGCCTTGGGAATAACTCTGAACTGATAGCCAATGCTGCTTCCTGCATCGCTGGAAATACCATCCCCAAAATAGAATCTGTGGCCGGTCGTTGTGGGCGTTTCGCCGGGCTCTGCGCAGATGTAGTTAAAAGCGCTGGCAGGTGAGCCGTTGGCACTCGGATCCACAATGGTAATAGAACCTCCACTAAGCTGAACATCGCTGTTGGAGGCAACTTGCAAGTCAAATATTAAACCTGCGGTACTGTTGGCCGTACTTCCTCCGGCATTTCCGTCAACCTTGATGGCACCACCTGTCTGGATAAATTTCGGATTATTGGTGGGGGAGGACAAATAGCGGCCGGCGATGAAAAGAGTACCTGAGCTAACGTTCAGGGTTCCGCCGCTATGAATAAGAAGCCGGTTGCATGCGGAATTATCTGTGGGCCCTACATTGATTGTTGCGCCGGCTACATTGAAAACGCCGCCCGGCCCCAGCAAAACTCCCTTGTTCAGGTTGCCCCCGATTGAGGCCTTTCCGGCATTGCCATTAAAAATCCCATTCACAACCAGATTGGCCACAGGGCCTGTCACTGTAAAATTTGCACCGGTTGCCATGGTCAGTGTGCCCCCCTGTGAAATGCTGGTACCATTATTGGTTCTTACATCGTCAATGGTTACTGTTGTTCCTGCACCAATGGAAACCAAATCAGTTGCGGCAGGCACGCTGCCCTTGTTCCATGTTCCGGGTTCATTGTAATTTCCGCTGGCTATAGATTCAAAAGGCTGATCACTCGTATTTACACCCATGTAATAAGTGCCGGCCAGACTGTCAAAAGGAATGTCAATACGCTGTGCAGCAGGCACATATATGCCCTGAAGATTCGAACCTGGGGCCGCTGCTTCCGCCAGACATAGCCGCACATTTCCATTATTGGATGCAAAAGAACCGGGTAAGCGAGCACCAAGATAAAACATCGGGTTTCCACTGAATCCGGTACTGCTTACTGTCCAGCTGGCATCGTGCCTTGACCGGATGGTATAGCTCCCGTCGGCAATACTGACGGCTGAATTACTAACGGCATCGGTGAAAAGAACCGAAATGGCACCGCCAGTGTCCGGAGCAGTATTTACCCGGACAAAGAATGATTTGTCAAGAGTGCCGGAGGTAAAAGGATAGCGCCCTGCAGCTGAGGTAAGGTCGGAAGAAAGTGTGAATGTGGCCCCTTCGGGGGCATTTGGATACCGTCTACCAAATGTAGTTCCAGAGGTAAAACCGCCTGCGGTCCAGTTGAGCGTTCCCCTTGTTGACACATTAGTACCGAGGAAAAAGGGAGCTGCGGAAGCATTTACCTGTCCTCGGGTGAATGTGAGCGTTCCCCTGACCGTACCTTTGTAGGCTGCACTGTTGATGGCCTTTGCATCGAAAGTTACGCCGGCTTCCGATGAATTGTTAATGGTAAGGCCACCGTAATTGGCATCTGATGCCTGAAATGCAGCAGCGAAAGTAGGGTGACCATTCTGGTAGATTCCGCTTCCGCCGATGTTCTGGGCAAGGGTGGAGGTCTGAGGAGAAGTTATGCCTGAACTGGATGAAATCAAAAGCGTGCCGGGCATAACCAATATTCCGTTGTTGCTTAAGTTTCCGCCGACAGCCAGGTTGTTAGGGCCATTGACTGTTCCGTAAGAATAAGCACGGTATTCAGATCCGGGATGGATGGTAAAATTTCCCAGTACAGCAATTATCTGACCGGAAAAACTGGTGCCATTTGATATGTGCCGGTTGCCTGCTGAAGTAAGGGTATTGATGGTGAGATTACCAAAAAGCAATCGTCCCGAATCCTGATAGCCCTCTACAATAAATCCGCCGGCATTACCGCCCGCCTGTGTGGAAACACCATCCCCAATCTGAAAGGTATGTCCGGAGCCGGAAGCAACCGTAACCGTGGAATTATAATTTAAGGTCCAGTCTGAATCTTCTTCGGTACCAGCATGTGGATCCACAATGGTGAAAGTACCGCCATTGAGCACAAGGCGTAAGGGAGAATTAATGGCCCAGCGCACGATGGCGATGCCGCTTGGCACGGAGGTAGTGGTGGCGCCATTATCATTACCATCCACGGTAAAGGTACCGCCGGTCTGGAAAAAAGAAGCTCCCGCCACAATATCCATATTTCCATTCAGTATTACCGAACCGCCGGTCTGGTTAAACTGGGCATCCCCACTGAGAAGCAAGGTGCTGTTGTTTCCTGTGGCGAGAGAAATGGTTAGCGTATTAGCCGCAACCGTTAATCGTCCGCTGTTGAGGGTAAGCTTGCGTACGGCAGCAGAGGAATTGAGAACCATATCAGCACCATTCTGAATTACAAAGTCATCAGCAATGGAAACACTCTCGGGACCAGAACCGCCGATTCCGTTTGCATTCACAGACCAACTTGCTGCATCGGCAAAATTCGTGGCTGACGGACGGGAGTAGAAAGTAGCTGCATCCGAACAAATACTACTTGCACATACAAAGAGAAAAATTCCAGAAAGTATTGGCAGCCATTTGGTTGTTTTATGTAATGAGTGAAACATAATGAGTGATTTGGGGACTTGATTGGGCAATATATTCAAAGGCAATTTGAAAAAGCTCTCTCGGTAAATTTTCTGAATTCCCGGTTCATTCATTTTTTAATGGATGGATATTCGTTCAAGGCTTTGGAAACATTCCTTCAGACTGTTTTCCAGAACATTGATGTGACCCATTTTCCTGCCGTGCCTGGCTTCCTTTTTTCCATAAAGGTGCAGCTTGTGTTTGCCTATTTTTTCCCTGTCGAGTTGGTCCATATCCTCGCCGAGAACATTCAACATCACACAGGGAGAAACAAGACTTACATCGCCCAAAGGCAGGTTGCAGATGGCGCGGATGTGTTGTTCAAACTGAGAAGTCAGACAGGCATCGAGAGAAAAATGCCCGCTGTTGTGCGGTCGCGGGGCAAGTTCATTTACCCTGATTTCTTCGCCTTTCAGAAAAAGCTCAATCGCCAAAGTGCCCTGAAGCTTCAGGCCTTCAGCAAGGTGAAGGGCTATTTCTTCGGCCTTCTTTCGGGTACTTTCCGGAATACGGGCAGGCACAATGCTTTGGGATAGAATTTGATTTCGGTGAATGTTTTCGGCAATGGGAAATACCTTGCTTTCTCCACGGGCATTTCGGCAGACAATGGCCGAAAGTTCCATGTCAAAATCAAATGCCTTTTCAGCTACATAGGCCCGGTCCGGATTATAATGTCGCTGGATGAAATTACCCAGGTCTTCGGGACCCGACAACACAAATTGCCCCTTTCCGTCATAACCGCCACGGGCTGTTTTGAGGAAGGTTTTATGGGGATTTTGATCAAAAAAGTTTGTAAAAATATCCAGTTCCTCTCTGGTGCGAATAATATGATAATCAGCCGTTTCAAGTCCAAGATTTCGGACTGCTTCTTTTTCTAAAATGCGGTCCTGGGTGATTTCGAGCAAGCGGCTGCTTTGGGGAAGTTTTGATTCAAGGATTCGTGCAGAACTTAAGGGAACATTTTCAAATTCGTAGGTGATTACATCACAGGCAGCCAGAAGTTCGAAGCAAGCGGCTTCATCTTCATAGGCAGCTTTCAGGTGTCGGTCTGCCACCGCGGCACAGGGACAATTTTCCTCAGGATCCAGCACAATAATTTGAAAACCCATGGCCCTGGCGGCCAGTGCCATCATCCTGCCCAATTGTCCGCCGCCCAAAATTCCGATTGTCTGGATGGCAAAAAACTGGTTCATGGCATTAAATCGATTTAGGGTTGGGCTTGATTATTATGACAAGTTGACCAAAAAATCCTGCAGGTCAAAGCTGTTATTCCATCAGTAAAGTTGAGGTCAGAATATCCGGAATAAACTGGTTTTCTTTTTTTTATGCCAACAAAAAAATGTTTTCGGAAATTTTGCATCGGATGGAAGTTCATGCACTTCAAAAGTAGGATTAAGCGGATATTTGAAACGAGCCTAAAGGAAGTCTTAACATAGAATTAACATAGCCAGAAAGTGAACCAAATATGCCACAAAACCATTTGAACTACATAGGTTTTGTTTTGTCGAAAACCACATTATTTGCGCAATAAACCATTGGATAAATGAATCATACAATTGGATAATTAGGTTTGGTTTCACATTCATATTAAAAGACCTTTCATTCACCAAAGCAACGGGAATGCAAAGAAGGAAGTTGGTATTCCAACCTAAGCCCTCCTGAAACTTCTGGCCTGGCAAACTTTTGGCTGAGTGTTTGTCAGAAAGAATGAAGGTTTCAGCCAAACAGTACTATTAAAAACTAAACTAGAGGATTTCCTTCATTCTGAAATTCTACCGATTTCCCAGGCCGTTCTTCTGAATCAGAAGAACGGCCCAATGGGAAAACCGACGATTTTACATCAAATCAAAAAAGCAGCATAAAGTGGAAAATTTTGAAGCCAATGCTGTTCCCTATAAAAACTCATCGAAAGACGTAAGGCTAAATCAGGTTTGTACTTTTCAACATACACGCTCAAACTTTTTGATTTTAAATTCTCCTCCGCCTTCACTTCTATTGGTAAAATGCCATTGCTCTTCTGAACAATAAAATCAAGTTCGGAGCTTCCATTTTCAGCAGACCAATAAAACAAATCATGGTTTACTTTTAATTCCTGACAGACATATTGTTCTGTCATTGCTCCTTTATATTCTTTCAAAATCTGATTTTTATTCAATAGAATTTTCTCGTCAATCCCAGCCATTGCATTAAGCAGCCCTACATCCAAAAGATAAAGCTTAAAAGCATCAAAATCAGCGTACGACTTTAGGGGAATCCCAGGCACTGAAATTCTACTACACTTGTGTACCAGACCAGAGTTAACCAGCCAGTTTATGGCTGTTTCGAATTCTTGGGCCCTTGCGCCTTTTTTTATCTGTCGGTAAATAAATTTCCTGTTTTCTTTAGACAATTGTCCAATAATGGATTGCCACACCAATCTGATTTTTGGTACGGTTTCATTAGGAGCATATTTTCCAAAATCATTTTCGTAACCCAATAAGATTTTGGATTGCAAATCCCTTACCAGTCTTAAGTCCTTGCTTTCAAGGTAGGCTTTCAAAACTTCTGGCATACCTCCGGTGAAATAATAGATCCTAAGCAGGGAAATCAATTTCTCATGAAAGGGCCTTAATACTTCCCAATTCCGTTTTCTTAATTGACTTAATAACAATTCCTCTTCTGAGTTAAGAAGAAATTCTTCAAAAGTCATTGGGAAAAGTTGCAGGAAATCTACTTTTCCGACCGGGAAGGTGTGATTTTTTTGAAGTGATACGCCTAAAAAAGAACCAGCTGCGACTATGAAATACTGCGGCGCATTTTCATAAAAGTATTTCAATGAAGTTAATCCTTTGGGCGCTTCTTGGATTTCATCCAGAATTATGAGGGTGTTTGCGTCAATGCTAACCCCAGCCTCAATTTCAAATATTGAAATAAGGCGTGAAATGTTAAAATCACCCTCAAAAACCGCTTGCAGGCGACCATTGCTTTCAAAATTTAGATATACATGCTTTTGAAAATGTAATGAGCCAAATTCCTTCATTATCCAGGTTTTGCCAACCTGTCTGGCGCCCTGAATAATCAAAGGCTTCCGGCCTTTTGACTCTTTCCATTCCTTTAATTTTTCAATAATCAGACGCTGCATTATCTTATCAATTTGTGCAAAATTGACTTTTTCCTTTGAAAAAGTGTTAATAGTCGCATTTATTCCTATGAAAAAGTGTAATCTTAAAACGGCTGATCTCGTTTTACCTTGAAGAATCACAGTGCAAGAAGCTCCTTGCAGCTAAGGAAGAAAGGACCTGAGAATACCAAAAAGTGTATTCCAAATTACCTACCACAATCAGAAGAACGGCCCAATGGGAAAACCAAATCCGAAATTTTTAGCTTTGAGCCATGCATTACTGCGAGGCCATATTAAAAATGCCGGTGGATAGTCCACATATTCATTATCACCTGAAAGAATACGGATTCCCCATTTACGATGACAATGAACTGTTTGGTCGGCTTTTGCTGGAAATTAATCAGGCGGGACTCAGCTGGACCACAATCCTGAACAAGCAGAACAATTTTAGAAAAGCCTACTCAAACTTTGACATCAAGTCTATAGCAGACTATGGAGAAAATGATTTCAAAATGCTAATGGCCAATCCAGGAATCATTCGGAATAAACTCAAAATAGAAGCGGCAATTTACAACGCAGGCATCATCCTGAAACTTCAGTCCGATTCAGGCTCATTTTTAAAATGGCTTGAAAGCCATCAAACAAAAAGCAAAGAGGAATGGATAAAACTATTCTGGAAAACCTTCCGATTTACAGGAGGTGAAATTGTAAGTGAATTTCTAATGAGCATTGGTTTTTTGCCCGGCGCCCACCTTCCCGAATGTCCTGTTTATGAAGCGTGTAAGCTAAAAGGAGCGGTTCATTTCAAGCAACAGATTAGGCCGCTTGGCCCATCTGATGCAAATGCCTGAAGTGTGAATAGAGAGCCTGGCGGAAAGATTTGAACTCCACAAAAGGAATATTGTACTCCCTGCAAGTATCGCATATAATCTTGTGAATTGCCGGATAATGCACATGGCTAATGCGCGGGAAAAGGTGGTGCACCATTTGGAAATTCAATCCCCCCAACAACCATCCAAGAATTTTGCTTCTGGTGCTGAAATTCACCGTTGTGCGAATCTGGTGAACCGACCATTCAGCCTCAATGTCATAGGTATCTTCTCCCGACTTTACCGGAAAATCTGCTCCTTCTACAATGTGGGCCAACTGAAATACAATTGCCAGTGTAATTCCACAACTTAGGGAAAGAAGAATATAACCTCCAATTGCCTGGAGAGGTCCAACCAATAAGCACGGCAATCCAATGAAAATGGCCGTATGACCTATTTTAGTAATCCAAAAAACAATATGGTCTTTTCTACTAAGTTGTTGCATTTCTGTTTCTTCGGCAATTCTACCAGTGAAGTACTTTTTGAAATCGCGGTAATAGATCCAGAAAATATACGTGAGACTATAAAGCGCAAGGGCGTAAAATGCTTGAAAACGATGTAGAGGAAGGTAATCCTGCTCACCATGAACCCTTAAGAAAGGCTTAAGATCAATGTCATCATCTACACCTTCAATGTTGGTGTAAGTGTGGTGATTCACAACATGTTTTTGGTGCCAGAACAGGGAAATTCCCCCAAGGAAATTCAGCGAATACGCCATAATTGAATTTACCTTACTGCTTCCTGAATAACAAAAATGTGAACCATCATGCATCACATTAAATCCGATGAGGGCAAAGACAATTCCCTGAAGGAAATAAAGTGCAAAAAGCGGCCAGAAGCCGGCAATAAGTCCGGAGATCTGAAGGCCAAAATTCGCTACAAGTAGAAAACAAAGAATACCCGTTTTCCAATAAAGCTCAGTATTTCCATAAGGGGAAATTTTACTTTCGGCAAAATATTGGTTCACATTTTTCCGGAGAACCGATAAAAAATTGACGCCGGATTTCTCAAAATGAATGGTCATCGAATAAAAATTAATTGGGGTTTGGTGCAATAAAGCCCGTGGATTTTTAATTGTTAGGCCACAATAAAGTGTACAAAAAGCTTGTAAATCTAACCTTTTTCAAAGGTTACAGCAAAAGAAACTGAAAACGATTCGCCTAGGACATGATATCGCACAGTTTTTTTCCGATCTCACTACCAATTGCCACCCCCATTCCATTCATCCTAACACCCAGTACAAGACCATTTCCAAGGCTTTGAAGAATCGGTACTTTTTCCTCTCCAAAAGCCATAATCCCAGCCCAGCGATGTTCTATCGAAAAGTGGGTCTCAGGTGGTAAAATCATGTTTTTCAAGTGCATTTCGAGTGCATTTTGAATAGCAGGATTTAATGCCATTTCAAGGGTGGTTTCTTCTCCAAAAGCCAGATTGCGGCCACCACCAAAAAGCACTCGCTCACCCACATTCCGAAAATAATAATAGCCTTCATCGAAATGGAAAATACCCATAAGCTTCAAACCTGGAATCGGTGCAGTTATCAAAACCTGACCCCTTCCAGGCTTAATATCCAAACCGGGAAAAAGGCTTTCTGTAAAAGCATTGGTACAAACCGCAACACGCTCAGAGTTAAACTCTATTGTATTTCCTTCTAATGCCGTTCGCCATTTGCCATTGATCCATTCCGGCTTGAAAGCCTTGGCGCCTGTTAGAATTTCCACACCAAGCGACCGGGCACAAGCGATTAGATTTTTCATCATAAGTCCTGTGTGAATCTGACCTTCCACGCGGTTGCCAATAAAATCGCGAATGTGTTCGCTCTGAAATCCAAAACCCGCCAATGCTGAATTATCATGCACAAACACTTCCTTGCCAAATATTGGGTGTAAAAGTCCATTTAGGTAGGGAATGGCCGTGATATCAAAATCCTCCGCTTGCAAAATCAATTCACCACCACCAAATTCCTCATAACCAATTTCATTGTCACCAAGTCGATTTCTCAAAAGTTGCAAACCTTTCGCCCGCATTTCCACCATTTCAAGCGCACGACTTTCACCCATTTGGTTGATATCATGAAGAATTTCAGCGGCAGATCCATAACAGGCAAATCCGGCATTCCGGGTGCTGGCGCCACTGGGGAAAACCCCGCTTTCAAGAATCAAAACCGAACTTTGGGGATGGCGCTCTTTCCAGCTGCAGGCTGTGGATAAGCCCACAATCCCACCACCAATAATGAGCAAGTCATAATCCAAAAAACTTTCCTTTTCCCAGAAACTAAGCATGCCTGCAAGGTGTCACTTGGCAAGAGACTACGCAAGACCCCATGGAAGAAGAATCCTTTTTCTTATTATTGAACCATGATTTCCACCATCAAAAATCTTGCTACGCAGATAAGTCCAAAAGTGCGTAACTGGCGCCAACACCTGCATGCCAATCCGGAACTTTCATTTCAGGAAAATGAAACATCTGCATTTGTGGCCAAAAACCTCAGTGAAATGGGAATACCTTTTCAATCAGGCATTGCTGGTACGGGCGTTGTGGGCCTGATTGAAGGAAAAAATCCCGGCTCAAGGGTGCTGGCACTTCGGGCTGATATGGATGCATTGCCCATTCTGGAGGAAAATGAGGTTCCTTACAAATCAACCAAACCAGGTGTCATGCACGCCTGCGGACATGATGCGCACACAGCCAGTCTACTGGGCGCTTCCTGGATTCTGAACCAAATCAAAGACCAGTTTGAAGGCAGCATTAAGTTAATTTTCCAACCGGGTGAAGAAAAAATTCCCGGAGGTGCTTCACTGCTGATCAAAGAAGGAGTTTTACAAAACCCCAGTCCGGCATCGATTATCGGGCAACATGTAATGCCCGGACTTGCGGTTGGAAAAGTTGGCTTCAGAGAAGGATTATACATGGCCAGTGCAGATGAAATTTACCTCACCATTCATGGAAAAGGAGGACACGGAGCAATTCCAAATGCCTCAATTGATGTGGTTGCCATTATGGCCCAGGTAATTACCGGTCTTCAGCAAGTGGTGAGCCGTGGCGCCAATCCGACCATTCCGTCGGTCCTTTCATTTGGCAGGGTGATTGCCAATGGGGTAACAAATGTGTTGCCAAATTCGGTTTACCTTGAAGGAACCTTTCGCACCATGGACGAAGCCTGGAGAGAAAAAGCGCATGAAAAAATCCGGCAGATTACGGAGGGAATTTGCGCCGCATTTGGTGCCACAGCAGATTTAGAAATTCGCCGTGGATATCCATTTCTGATGAACGATATCAACCTCACACGAAAAACGAAATCAAGTGCCATTGCCTACATGGGCGAAGAAAATGTGGTCAATCTGGATATATGGATGGCTGCGGAAGACTTTGCCTATTACAGTCAGGCAATGCCGGGTTGTTTTTATCGGCTTGGAACCCGAAACGAAGAAAGGGGAATTGTCTCTGGCGTACATACACCCACATTCGACATAGATGAGGCCGCGCTCGAAACGGGTTGTGGACTTATGGCATGGCTGGCTTTGTCCGAGCTTGAATCGGGGCAATAAATGGGTATTAAAACACCACCACGAACAGCAGCAAAGCGATAGAAATTGCGATTCTGAGTACCGTTTTTTTTGCCTTTCTAAATATTAATTGAGAAAGAAAAACAGTTAATGTTATGATATTCAGGATTTTATTTGGAATAATAGAAAAAATCTTGTGGTAAAATATTGGTTGAATTCGGTTACAACCCGATTGCATTTTCAAGTGCTGTACAATTTAGCATGAAGGATAGGAGCGGTTTGTGGCGCATTGGCGCCACGGAAGCGAAGCGAACCCGCGGATAGCCTGGTGACCGGACATCAGGACGGGCACATGCCCAAAAAATAACTGGTAAAAAAACACAGGTGAATGCCCGCACTTCTTCCGTTGCCCAATCGGATATATGCCGTAAATTCGCAGTCTTGTGCCCGGTTGAAAAAACCACCGGAACATCAGGCGGGAAATGCAACTCAGCAAACTGGAAATCAAAGGCTTTAAAAGCTTTGGCGATAAAATCACGATCCACTTCGACAAGGGGGTAACCGGCATTGTTGGTCCCAATGGCTGTGGAAAATCAAATGTAGTAGACGCAATACGCTGGGTTTTGGGGGAACAAAAAACCCGCAATCTGCGCTCCGATAAGATGGAAAATCTCATCTTCAACGGAACCCGCACCCGAAAACCACTGCAAATGGCGGAGGTGAGTCTCACTTTCCTCAACACCAAAAATATTCTGCCTACAGAATACACCAGTGTCACAATCAGCAGGCGTTATTTCCGTGACGGAGAGAGCGAATACCTCCTGAATGGGGTTAGCTGCAGATTAAAAGACATTACGGGCCTTTTTCTTGATACCGGAATTGGTCCGGATAGCTATGCCATTATCGAACTGAAAATGGTGGACGACATTCTCTCTGACAGAGAAAACAGCCGAAGGGCCTTGCTTGAAGAAGCTGCGGGCGTGTCGAAATTTAAAATCCGTAAAAAGGAAACTTTCCGCAAACTTGAGGATACAGAAGCCGATCTCACCAGATTGGAGGATGTACTTTTCGAAATCCGTAAAAACATGAAGGCGCTTGAAAAACAGGCGCGTCAGGCGGAGGAATATTACAGCATCAAAGAGGGCTACAAATCTGCGGCCATCAACCATGCAAAACTCAGTATGGCTTCCAAAGCGGAAGCGCTTCATGAATTACGAAGCCGCATTTCCGATTGTCAGGACCAGAGAGCGGCATATTCTGCTTCCATTGCTTCCAAAGAATCCGAGCTTGAGAAAATTAAGTCAGAGCTTTTGCAGGAAGAAAAAACGCTTTCTGGCAGACAAAAGACGCTCAATGAATATGTGAGCAAAATCAGGGAGATAGAAAGCCAGAAAAAAATTCGGGAAGACCGTTTTGGATTTTATTCCGAACGCCGGGGAAAACTGGAAACCGAAAATAGCCAGACATCAACCCAGCTGGATACAACAATCCAGGTGATTGGTACAGTAGAAACTGCGGTAGTTTCAATTGAAAAGCAAATAAGCGAAGGCAGCAATGCCTTGGAAGCAGCCCGCTTGGAACTTGAAGCAGCCCGTGTGGGACAGGAAGAAATGGTTCGCCGTTTGGACGAACAAAGGGAAGATCTTAGGAAAAGTTCGCAAGAGCTCTACCAGCTGGAAAAAAATCTTGAATACAGCGATGCCCAGCAGGCTGATTTAGAAAACGAATTAAAAAAGGCAGAATCCGCCACAGAAGACCAAACCGTTTTCCTGTCCAACTTCGAGCAAAAGCTGAATGCCACAGCAGATCAGATTAAGGAGAAAGGGGACTCCGTAAACAGTTTAGAAGAAAAGGAGCAAAAGCTAAATCAGGACATTGCTGCAGCCACAGAGGAAACCGAAAAAATACGGCTTAATCTGGCAGAATTATACCGTCGACTGGATGCAAGACAAAATGAGCTTAATCTCCTTCGCGCCATGGTGGAAAATCTGGAAGGGTTTCCGGAAGCGGTGAAGTTTTTGCGTAAAAACAAATCCTGGAGCAAGAAAGCGCCGCTTGTAGCCGACCTGCTCAACATTGGAGAAAAATACAAGATGGCTTTGGAATCGGTTTTGGAACCATTTCTAAACCATTATGTGGTTCAAACAGAAACAGAAGCGTATCTGGCGATGAAAATGCTTTCCGAAAACCAAAAAGGAAAAGCGAGTTTTCTGATTCTTGACAGATTGAAGGGGCGCCAATCTCCGAAACCAGAAATTCTTCCGGATGCAATTCCGGCAATGGATCTGGTAGAGTTCGAACCATCTTACACAACTTTGGTGTCGTATCTCCTTGGCGATGTTTACATTACAGACAAAACCATTCCATTTGCAGCGTCTTCTTCAACAGAGACGCCGGTCCTTTTTGGGGAATTGGCCTGGGATTGGACAGAGCACACAATAGTATCGATAAGCGGGGCAATGACCCGCAGAAAATTCAGCGTTTCGGGTGGCTCAACTTCGGTTCTGGAAGGAAATAAAATTGGAAAAGCCGTTCAACTTAAAAAGCTGGAAGAGGAATTATCGGGCATCAACCTGCTGATTCACAATGAAAAAGTAGCGCTGGAACAAAATCAAGAAAACCTGATTGGCCTTCGGCAAAGCACAGGCAAGAGCCTAATTGAACACCTTCAAAAGGAAATTCTACAACTTAAGCAGGAGGAAGCAGCATTACTGGCAAGGAAAGAACAATCCTTGGAATTACTAAAAAGTTCCGCCCTAAGAAAAGAGGATATATCGTTAAAAATCAAACAGTTAATAGATTCTCATCAGCAAATTTTACCCAGAATATCGGAGTTAAAGTTTCACGTGGAACAATTGGGGATAAGCATCGCTGTTGGACAGACTGAAACAAAAGACAAGGCAGAAAAGAACAACAAAGCTTCTGCACTCTTCAACCAACTCAACATTGAGCAGGTTAAATTACAAAACAGTTTGCAAGCCTCGAAACAAGACCTCTCTTTCCGAAATAAAGAAAAGGAGGTGTTGAGTCAAAGAATTAGCCAGGCCAAACAAGAATTAGAATCGGTTCAATTGGAGCTTGCCAATCTCAGCAAGGGCGGCGACACCGACAATTCGGAACTTCCGGCCTTGTATGAAGAAAAGCAAGCCATCGAAGCCGGATTAAACGAGGCCGAGAAAAGCTACTTTGAAGTCAGGGGTGGAATTGAACAAAGAGAAAAAGAAATCCGCGAGCTAAATAGAAACAGAGAAGTTGTAGCGGTTCTGATAACAGAATCCCAGGATGCTATGGGGCAGGGGCAAAGCCAGCTTGTTGCCATTCAGGAAAGGATTCATGTAGAATTTGAAACCTTGATATCCTGGGAGGAAGATTTGCCAAAATCTAATAAGCAAGAAGAAGAGGCTTTTCAAAAAACCATGTTATCCATCAAAAACCAGCTTGACCGAATGGGCCCAATCAACCTGATGGCAAGAGAAGCTTATCAGGAAATAAAAGAGCGGCATGATTTTATTGAAGCCCAGAAAAAAGATTTAATTGAGGCCCGTCAATCCCTCACAAATACCATCACAGAAATTGAAAGCGTAGCCAAAGAACATTTTCTAGAAACATTTAAAAAAGTACAGGAAAACTTCCGTCTGGTATTTCGTTCTCT
>CAMDMI010000027.1 GCA_945902135.1 Spirosoma fluviale | reverse complement strand
CTGCTGTCGGAAGATCCCGTATTCCAAGTAAAGCTGAAACCAGAACTACCAAAAGCCACTGGATCAAGCAATACTGGAACTCCGCCGCAAATAGAAACATCAGCCCCAAGATCAGCAGATGGCGTATTGAAAACCGCAAGAACCAAGGTATCTCCAAGGCCATCACAGCCATTCAAGGATTGATTTAAAATATACGCACCAGCCTGGGCTTGCTGAACATTGTTAAGTGAAACGCTGAGGTCTGTTGAGCTAAACCCGTTTGGACCAGACCAAACCAGACTTACACCAGCACCGGCATTGCTTGAAAGAACAACATCAGAACCGGCACAAACTTCAACCGGACCGGTTATTGAAACTGCCAAAGGAGTCTGGCCAAATTGCACCAGAACCGAATCTTTGCTGGAACAACTGCCATTGCTTACCGTTACAGAATAATTTCCGCCCGTGCTCACATTGATGGATGAATCTGTAGAACCTGTGTTCCAGATAAAAGTATAACCTGTATTTCCTAAGCCAGAGTTAAGCTGAACAGGTGTTCCGTCGCAAACAGAAACAGTGGCTCCAAGATCAAAAACTGGTGAATCGAAAACTCCAAGAACCAAGGTATCTCCAAGGCCATCGCAGCCATTCAAGGATTGATTTAAAATATACTCGCCAGCCTGGGCTTGCTGAACATTGTTAAGTGAAACGCTGAGGTCTGTTGAGCTAAACCCGTTTGGACCAGACCAAACCAGACTTACACCAGCACCGGCATTGCTTGAAAGAACTATATCAGAACCGGCACAAACTTCAACCGGACCGGTTATTGAAACCGCTGCAGGAGTCTGGCCTACTTGAACCTGAACCGAATCTTTGCTTGAACAATTCGCATTGCTCACGGTAACGGAATAAGTTCCGGCGGTACTCACAATAATGGAGGAATCCGTAGAACCCGTATTCCAGATAAAGGTATAACCTGAATTTCCTAAGCCAGAGTTAAGCAGCACAGGTGTTCCATCGCAAACAGAAACATCACCGCCCAAATCAGGCTTTGGACTTGGGTAAACAGTAATGTTAATGGAATCTCCAATTCCGCCACAGCCATTAAGCGACTGTTCGATGATATAAAGACCGGATTGAAGAATCTGAATGTTGTTCAGGTTGATGCTGCTACCTGAGGAAGTGAATCCTGCTGGTCCAGTCCAATTAACATCCGTTCCTGCCGAAGCATTTGAATTAAATACAACATTGTTTCCTTCACAAGCCTCGGTTGGACCTGAAGCGACAATTGTTTCTGGATTCTGGCCAACAATTACATCGATGCTGTCTGTGCCACTGCAAGTGCCCTGGGTTACGGTCACAAAGTATTTTCCGCCCTCAGAAATTATAATGGAAGAATCTGTTGAGCCTGTATTCCAGAGATAAGTAAGATTACTTCCATTTAAACCTGGATCAAGTAAAACAGGTGTTCCTGGACAAACAACCACCTGATTACCGAGGTCTGGCGCAGGAGTTGGGGAAACAACTATTGAAATAGAATCACCAATTCCCGGGCAACCAGAAAGTTCTTGACTTAGAATGTATTCACCGGCTTGATTTGCCTGAATATTGTTGATGGTAAAGCTGCTTCCTGTTGCTGTGAAACCATTTGGTCCAGTCCAGGAAAGCGAAGTTCCCGCCTGCGCATTTGCATTCAAAACAAGATCTGTTCCGGAACAATTTTGACTTGTACCAGAAATTGTCGCAAGGCTTGGCGTTTCGCTGATGATGATCAGTACAGAATCACTGGCCGAACAGAATTGATTAGAGACTGTTACTTTCACAAGGCCTGCAGTACTCACAGAAATTGCAGAATCTACAGATCCAGTGCTCCAAAGATAAGTGAAGCCAGCACCTGAACCGATTGGGTCTAGTTCAACTGCAATACCGTCACATACTGAAACACTTTGAGGCAAATCCGGAGAAGGGATAAGCAGAATGTTCACAAGCGCAGTATCTCCCTGACCAACACATCCAGCCAAAACCTGAGAAGCGATGTATTCACCAGATTGCTGAGGTTGAAGGTTATCCAAATTAATGTTGTTTCCTGTTGCTGTGAAACCATTTGGTCCAGACCAGGTTACATCAACACCATTTTCTGGGTTGACACTTAGGTTAATGGAAGACCCAGCGCAAACATTAGGATTCCCGGAAATTACAAGAGCTGAAGGTGTTATACCAGTTTCTATCTGAACCTGATCTGTGGCTGAGCAAGTTCCGTTTGATACAGTTACAGTTACCAATCCGGCTTGAGTTACAAGAAGCGTTGAATCTGAACTTCCATTACTCCACAAGTAAGTGAATCCGCTTCCAAAATTCCCCGGATCAAGCAAAACGGAATTACCGCTGCAAATGAAGGCAGAGTCAGCAAGTTGAATTTGAGGCGTAGAAAGCTGGTTCAGGGTGAAGGTAGAATTTGCTGAAGCGCAATTATTCAAAATCGCTACAACCGAATAGCTACCAAATTGAGTATTGTTGATATTCTGGAATCGGATTGTATCACCGATTAAATTGAAACTTCCAGGGCCTGTCCACGAATGCGTTTGGCCAGTTACCTGCTGTACGCCAAACTCAACATCACTTCCAATGCAAGCCTGGTTGTTTCCGAAAAATGTAGGGTCCAAAAGCAAAGGTCTTGTTCCAACCAAAACGGTATCGTATGCCTTACAAAAACCATTGTCGATTATAACAGAGTATTTTCCAACTGTTCCAACCGTCAAGGTGCTATCGGTTGAACCCGTATTCCATGTATAGAATGTTTCACCATTGCCAAATGGAACAGGATCAAGAATTATGGTACTTCCGGCGCAGAAACTGGTGTCTTTCATGCCTGGAATTTGAGGCACCGAATTAACTGTTAAATTAGTCTGACTTTGTGCACCAGGACATCCTGGCAAAGAAGGAGTTACGAAATATTCACCTGCCTGATTCTGTGTAACAGCAGGCAGATTGATGCTTGCTCCGGTGGCAGTAAAACCATTTGGTCCGGTCCAAGAATAGGTTTCACCTTCATTTGGAACAACGCCAAAACTTGCATTCTGACCTTCGCAATAAGTACGACTGCCAGTGAAGGTAACCGTTTGAGGTCCAAGCCCGAAGGTAATTACCATTTCATCAGTAGCAGAACAAGTTCCATTGCTCACTGTAACGGAATAGGGTCCCTGTGTTGTTGCGGTGATGGATGAGTCTGTTGATCCATTGCTCCACAAGAAACTTAGTCCCTGACTTCCTCCATTCACGGGATCTAAAAGAAGAGAGAATGTGCCACAAGCAGAACTGTCTTTCCCGAGATTCACAACTGGAAAAGAATTTACTGTAATTATTTTGTCTGCTGAAGTCCCAAGACAAGTATTTAAATTTGGAGTAACTGTATATGTTCCAGCCTGAGAAGTTTGAATCTGTTCAAATGAAATGGTAGGACCCGTAAATGAAAATCCATTTGGACCAGTCCAGTTATAAATGGTTCCAGGAGATTCAATTACTCCAAAAACAGCAGGCTCATTTTCGCAGAAATTATTTGGACCAGTCAGCACAACATTACCAGCAGGTCCCTGAAAAGTGACATTGATGGTATCAAAACTTATACATCCTTGCAGGTCAGTTACCCTCACTGAATAGGAACCCGAAATTGTTACGACAAGGTTTGTATCCGTGCTGCCATTATTCCATAAGTATTGAAATCCGACTTCATGGGTTACTGGGTCAAGCAACAGCGATCCGCTTATGAAACAAAGGACTGTATCTTTTCCAAGATCAACAGGAATTCCGTCTTTTAAGCCAACAAATGCGGTATCGTAAAAGCTTTCACAACCATTTACAGTAATAGATCCTTTGTAAGCTCCAACTGGTTGGGTAGCTGTATTCACCACAATATTTCTACCCGGAATTCGGTTGCCATTGGGATCATACCAATTATAAAATGCATTGGAAACCAGATTCATAGAAAGCGCAACCGAATTGCCGGCGCAAACCGTATCGCTTCCACTTGCAGTAGGAGTAATAGGTCTTGGTGATGCAAAAATATTGACAGAGTCTCTGACGGAACAGCCCTGAAAATCAGCTACCTGAGCCCAATAGAGGCCAGGTTGGGTGACCAAAAAAGTAGTAGCTGTGCTACCATCCTGCCATTTGTATGTAAAAACTCCGTCTGGCTCCAGCAATTTAGATGCTCCTATACAAATTGTATCATCGGCACCTAAGTCAAAATTTGGTGTATAAAATCTCACCTGGACCGTGTCGGATTTTGGACATTCAGTGCCACTATAAGTTGTTACCCAATATCGGCCGGGAATCAGGGTTTCAATGGTGCGGCTTGTATCGCCGGTGTTCCACAAGTAATAGGTCTTTGCTGGACCTGCATCAAGTAAAGCGGTGTCACCAGTACATACATTTTTTACAACGCCCAGATTCAATTTCGAGAAATTTGAGAAGTATCCGTAATTACTTCCAACACCAGCAGCATAATTGGTCACCCCAAGGTGAAATAATTCATTACTAGAATTTTGCAATAACAAGGTTGTACCGGAAGGCACCTGAGAGGTACTAAGCGTGATTCTTGCGAAAGCCCAACCATTTCCACCCTGAATAGCGGTAAATGCTGAAGCTGGCACCAAACTGGGGTTCCCGTTCAATGTAAAACTTCCAATTGCAGAAAGCTTTGTAATTACATTGATGATAAATGTATTGGAAGTGGTTCTTGTAAAACCAATTCGGTTTGTGCCTGTGCAACTAAGCGCAGGAATCACAGCGCCAGCCAACTGGTCGCTTATTCCGGAAAGGTGAAGCACCGCCACTTTTTTTCCATTGGTAGAAAGAAAATAACTTGGATTTGTCATCACCAACTCAAACTGCTCACCGGCATTTAAGGTATCGGCAGCTTGTGCACTGCCATTAAATCTAATGACTGTCTCGTCTTCTGTAGCCAAGATGTAACATCGGTCATTGTTGCCATTTAAGCCACCTTTTACAAGCACATAATCAGTACCCAAAAATTCCACCGGTATCAACTGATCACCGGCAATGTCTGCACCTGCCGCCTGTTCATTAATATCAAACTGAAGCATGTCATCCTTCATGGTCACTGCAACAGGTTTGGTTGCCTCAATTTGTGAACCAGCTGGGTGGTTTATCCCAAATCGATCACCTGCCCGGCAAGAATAAACCTGGCCACGGTTCAGCATAAAAGTAAAGGGCTGTCCTGCGAGATGACCAACCAAATCTTTACTTGGCGTAACGGTTACATAAGTACTATCGTCAGTTGCTACTATATCAAAGGATGCATAGGTTGTTGGATTGTAAAATCCGCCACCAGGGCCCTTTCTCAAAGAGTTATTCCAGTGTGTTTGGAATGGCACAAAAAATTTCTTTCCGTTTGCATTAAGGCCTTTCAATGCAAAAAGGTCGGTATTGTTGGCCGACTTGATTTCATAATAGGCAGAAATTGACTGCGTAGACCGGATAAACAAACCGGTATTAAGGATTGTATTTTCAGGTTTACTTTCTAAGCCATTTATATACGGAGTCAGGTTCACTATCCTTGTACTGTTGGCCGGGATATTCTCAACAATGGCAACAAAAGAAGCATCAGCCGGCTTTAGGATTTCCACCTTGGCTGCTTTTTCAAGCGTACTGATTACCAGCTGAATTGGCCTGTCTCTTGGACCATCAGTTCCCGGATTTATAGCCTCCGTAAGTTCAGGAGGTGCAAACCAGAATTCTGTATCCAGCTGGGCAGAAACCCTGCCACCTGCGAAAACGAAAATTACTGCCAGCGAGGCAAAAAATTTGAGGAAATGGGCTGAAGTAAAGTGTGACTTGTACAGGTTTTTCATACAGTTTTTATAAACACGGCAATTAAGGCCTGATAGTGGCATTTGGTTAGTTAACTTTCAAACAATTTATTACCAATTAATTGAAGTCACTAACTTAAAGTAAATTCAATAAACGACCTTTATATTAATCGGTAAAGTGCAACGCAAATCTATAAAAAATAATATTTTAAATCCTAATTTTTAATAACACTACTTATTGAGCTAATTTTAAACTGATTTTTAAAAGACCAAACACAATCTAACCTTACACGAACCAATCTATATATCACGCAGAAAACTGAATTGGTTGAAATATCGAATTTATGATGCTGCTGGTCCAAAGCTGATTCATCGGAATTTACTTTCTTTGCACTCTTTCAAACAAATCGTCAGACCAATATTTTTTTAAGACAATGATGAAATCACTAATCGAAGGTTTTCCTGCCCAGCTGAGGGAAGCCATGAATATTTCCGCATCTGCCAAACTAAATCCACCTACCAATCCTATCCGGAATGTTGTGGTTGCTGGAATGGGTGGATCTGGAATCGGCGGCTCCTTGGTAAAAGCACTTTCGAATGATGAGCTGAGCGTTCCATTAGATGTTTCCAAGTCTTATGGAATTCCGGGATTTACAGATGAACATACCTTGTTTATTGCTTGCTCCTTTTCCGGCAACACGGAAGAAACCCTTGCCGCTACAGAAAAAGCCAGAGAAAAAGGTGCAATGATTGTCGCCATCACTTCTGGTGGTAAAATGGAAGCATTTGCAAGGGCAAACAATTATGATGTGATTATGATTCCGGGACACAGCAATAGTCCGAGAGCGAGCATCGGATATAGCTTTGTCCAAATATTTCACATCCTGGCGCATTACGGCCTGATACCGGGAAACCACTTTGCCGAACTTCAAAATTCAGCAAACCTGCTGGAATCAGAATCAGAATCAATCCGCGAGACTTCCCTTGAAATCACAGGATATTGCAAAGACAAACTGCCCATCCTTTATGGAGACTCTTCATTAGAAGCAGTTCTTGTTCGGGCCCAGCAACAGATTGCTGAAAATTCAAAGCAACTCAGCCATGTAAATGTATTTCCAGAAATGAACCACAATGAACTTGTGGGCTGGAAATTCCCTGATGTTGTTTTCGATAATGCAGCCACAATTTTACTTCGTACTTCCTTCGATCACCCACGCACCAGCATGCGTCTGGATGTTTGCAGGGATATTTTCCGGGATGTCGCCGGCTCTGTTTGGGAGCTGGAAGCCAAAGGAAATACACCTTTGGAGCAATCCATTTATTTGATTCATCTTCTGGATTGGGTTTCCTTCGATCTTGCAGAAGCAAATGGTGTTGATCCTTTCCCTGTGGATGTAATCAACTTCCTGAAAAACGAATTGGCAAAAGTTGCCTGACTCACTTCAAAGCCTACTGTTCTCCGATCTCGGAAAAAGGCCTTACGGGGAAACCTGGGACCTGCAGGAAGCTTGCATGCAAAAAATCGTTTCTCAAAAATTGGCAGCGAGAGAAAATCCTTCCCTTGCGCCAAAGCATGAACTTTTTTTTGTTGAGCATGAGCCTCCTGTATTTACAATCGGGAAAAGCGGGGACCAGGGCAATTTACTAGCCGCTGAAGATTTTCTGAAGAATCAAGGAATTGAGTTCTTCAGAACAAACAGAGGTGGAGACATCACATTTCATGGTCCGGGTCAAATTGTGGGATATCCCATTTTAGATCTGGACCAAATCTACACCGACATCCACCGATACCTCAGAGAACTTGAAGAGGTTGTCATTCTCACTTTGGCTGACTTTGGTATTTTAGGTGCAGGCCGAAAAGAAGGCCTTACCGGAGTTTGGCTTGGAGATGAAAAACTCTGTGCCATCGGTGTCAGGACATCCCGTTGGGTAACAATGCACGGCTTTGCACTCAATGTAAATACAGATTTGCGTTATTTTGACTTTATTGTACCCTGCGGAATCCGAGACAAGTCAGTAGGATCTATGCAGAAAATTCTGGGGAAAGAATGTAATCTGGATGCCGTTAAACAAAGCTTGCTTCTAAACTTCTGCAAAGTATTTCCATTCAGAATTGAACCAAATGAAATCTGATATCAATTTTCCTGAGGTTGTAGGCGTATCCATTGTCATTGCCCGTGAACAGATCAAATCTGGTGACATTGAATGGAAGGTTTTTGTGATGAACACCAACGAATTCAGTCTTAGAAATATTCTGGTTACGAGCAAAGGCTATGGCGAACTGGACGGCAGGCCAAAAACAACTGGCTTGCTCAGGCACCATGTAAAAGGACTCCCCCCCCACTCTGCCATGCCCATCGAACTAATTCAACCCGAATTATTTGACCTTTGTAATGAGTTTTGGGTCAGCTATTACCTCGATGACGATTCAAACCGGATTTATGACAAGAAATTCCTTTTTCTACCGGGATCCATCATTGAGGAAAACATGAGTTTTATTACAATACTCCAATTGGAAGGCGTTATTCACGGATAATGAATCAAAATGCAGCTCATTGGGCATCCTGTTCTTTGTAATTACTACCTCACCTATCGCTGCAATGCCACATGCAGCTTCTGTGATATCTGGGAAAGACCTTCTCCCTATGCCAAAATTGAAACCATAGAAAAAAATCTCCAGGATCTAAAAAAACTGGGGGTTCGGGTTTTGGATTTTACTGGCGGCGAGCCCTTACTACATCCTGAAATTCCTGAAATTCTTCGAATGGCCCGCAACATGGGCTTCATCACCACATTAACCACAAACTGCCTTCTATATCCTAAAAAAGCAGAATCAATTCGTGGTTTGGTGGATATGCTGCATTTTTCTCTGGACTCGCCAATTGAGGACGAGCACAACAAAAGTCGCGGTGTTGATTGCTTCCGGTTTTTCAAGGAATCACTGGAAATCGCCAGAAACCTGGGCGAAAAACCAGACATACTTTTTACTGTGTTTGGACATAACATCCATCAAATTAAGGAAACATGGGAAGAATATTCCTGTAAGCAGGATTTGATTTTAATCCTGAATCCCGCATTCGAATATAATTCTGTTGTAACCGGACCGCCACTATCCGAACAAGATTTGAAAGCCTTAAAATCCTGGGGCAAAAAGAAAAATGTTTTCCTCAACCAGGCATTTATTGACTTGCGCATGTCTGGCGGAAATCAAACAGACAAACCAATTTGCAAGGCCGCCAGCACAACCATCGTAATCAGTCCCGAAAACGAACTTGTGCTTCCTTGCTACCATCTGGGAATGGAGTCCATCCAGATTGAGAATTCCCTTTTTGAACTTTACCACAGTGAAAAAGTACGAAGCATCCGAAACCTTGAAGGCAAATTACCTGCCTGCCAAGGCTGCAGCATCAATTGCTATATGCAACCATCTTTTACCACAAACCTGAACCGATATTGGTTTTTGGCGGCGCCATCTGCAATAAAATACAACCTAAAAAAAGGAACCTGGAAAGCACTTTTTCGAGGTCAAGGCGAAAAAAACAAGGCTTAATTTGAGCTTTGAAAAGCGGGGAAAAATTCGGATTCAAAAGTAAAATGATGGTTGGAATGAAGTCAGGTTCTTTTATTTCCCGCCCTTCATTTCGACTACTTTCTGAAAAGTTTCAGCGTTACGACCTGGTATTATTTTTTCTCCATGTGAAATGGTCAAAACCTTGATTATCTCTGCACCCAAGAAAAATATCCAGGATGAGTAGTTTACCCAAACAATGAATAATATAACAGAACCAGCAGCTCCGTAAAGACTGGTTATGTTGGTATTCCCTAGGTAAAAACTAATGAGATAACGGCCGAACAAAAAAAGCACAGATGTGGCGAAAGCCCCAATCCAAACATACTTCCACTTCAACCTGGCATCGGGCAAATATTTATAAAGCAGGGCAAAAAGCAGGGTATTCATTCCAAGCCCAATCAACAGCTGACCTGTTTCAATCAGGTAATATGAAAAATCGGCCAGATACTGGCTGAGGTAATCCGAAACCGCAACCCAAACTGCATTTACAACAAGTGTGGCAACCAGAAGAACACCGATCAGAACCAACATAGCCAATGCAAGCAATCGCGATAATGCGAAATACGCCAAACCTTTTTCAGCCATAATCCGCACATTCATAATGGTATTGAGCGAAGCCTGAAGGGCTGTCAATACAACTGTGGCTGAAAAAAGCAGGACACCGATACTCATAATCCCGGAAAGCGAATCAGGTCGACCGATGTAGGCATTCTTCACCAAAGACTGAAGCCCATCGGCTGCCTGACTTCCAATAATGGCACTGGCCTTTTCAAATACAACCCCGGTCATGGCTTGCTCGCCAAAGAAATAACCTGTTGTTGCAATCAAAACAACCAAAAGCGGCGCAATTGAAAAAAGCGTATAATAACTAAGTGCAGCAGAAAGTCTGAAGCAATCATCGTCATTCCATGCCGAGAAAACCCCGGAGATAAAATTCCAACTTTTACTGATAGTCTGTTTCATGGAAGAAATGCGAATGCAAATTAGGTAAATGCGAATGATGACTGAATGTCTTTTCTCTCCCTGCATTATATTTGAACTCAAATTATGAAAAATATCCAGACCATCATCAATGCATTGCTCGGAGTAGCAGTGCTTTTCCTGCTCTACAGCAGATTCTTCAGCAATGGCGAAAGTTCCGAACCAGGGCAGCCAATGGCAAAAAAACGAACCATGGTTCTGTCGGCAGACTCAGGCAACAAAATGGGTGCCGTAGCCTTTGTGAATACGGATACCCTGCTTCAGAAATTTGAGAGTTTTAAAAAGATGCGGGAATCATTCGAAAAGAAAAGCATGCAGGCGGAAAACGAACTTGGTGGGCAGATGCGTGCATTGGAATCTGAATACATGGATGTGCAAAAGAAAATTCAGGCTGGCACAATGACAGAATCTCTGATCAAAGATGCAGAACAGACTTTGGGCCGAAAGCAACAAGAACTCGCCATGCTTCGGGAGCAACGGAGCAACCAGTTAATGGAAGAAGAAAAAAACCTTTCAAGAAAACTCAACGATCAGATTTTCGATTACATGCAGGAATATGCCCCAGCGCATGGTCTGAAATATGTGCTTGGCTATACCCGTGGAGGAGGCATTTTATATGCGGCCGATAGCCTCGATATTACACCAGCTGTTTTGGAAGGGCTCAATTCCAAATACGCCGGAAAATGAGAAATAGCCTGATTGCCCTGGCATTTATGTCCATATCTGTAGGAAATGCGCAAACAACTGAATGGAAATGCAGACTTTCCATTCAGGATGAATTTATTTCCTTTCGGCTTCTCAGGAATGCAAGTGGAGAATTTCAAATCCTGAATGGGACGGAAACTGTCCAAATGGAATTAAAAAAATCAAGTGGAGACAGCCTGGAATTTGCCCTTTCTGTTTTTGATGCCAGTTTGATTTTTCCAAAAAATCCCGGAAAAGAATTCAGTGGCTGGTATAAAAAAGGAGATGCCAAAGTCTCAGGAAAAGGCCTTCAGTTTTCCGCCCAATCAGACTTGAAAGGAGATGCCAAAAAACAAATCACAGCAGCTGGGATAACCAGCAAATGGCCGATAGAATTCCTCGACAAGGACAAGGTGCAGGACAAGGGCATTTTGGTGCTGAAACAAGAAGGAAATAAACTATCAGGAACCATCATGACCGAAACTGGTGATTACCGTTTCCTGAATGGTGAAGTAAATGGCACCGATGCCTTCTTACAAACTTTTGATGGAGGACATGCCTATTATTTCAGGTTGAAGTTTTCAGAAAGTGGCAAAGCCCTGAACGGCGAATTTTTATACAGCGGAAGCGGCAAGCAGGTTTTTCGCGGAACAAGGGACGAAACAGCCCAACTCGCAGAAGGGTTTGCGGATGTTGCTGCAGGTAAAAAAATCAGCTTTTCTGCCAAGGATGAAAGTGGCAGGACTTTCACCCAATCAGACAAGGAGTTTTCAAACAGGCCTTTGGTTATTCAGGTTTTGGGTACCTGGTGTCCAAATTGTTTAGATGAAACGCGCTTTCTTGTTGAAGAATATGGTTTGAAAAACCAATCAGTAGAATTTATCGGATTGGCATTTGAGCGAAAAGACGAAGCCGCTTATGCCTTTGATAGGATTGCCACGGTAAAAAGAAAACTAAATGTGCCCTACCCTATTCTTTGGGCAGGAAAGGCAAATAAAGACAGTGCATCAAAAGCAATTCCAGCCATTGGTGGCGTAAAAGCATTTCCTACTACAATTTTTGTAAATCGAAAAGGTGAAATCCTAAAAGTTCATTCCGGTTTTTCAGGCCCCGCTACTGGTGAGCCTTATGAGCACTGGAGAACTGAATTCCGCGCAATGCTCCGGGAAATCAGCAAGGATTAAAGGTCCGGATTTGGAATCCTGCGGTACACAATGCGTTTTCTGCATCGTTCGTCAATGAACTGATAACCAACAGAAAGTTCGAAGGTGCTGCCCAGGTAAGAAATGTTTGACCCCATCGGAATGTCGTAACTTATTCCCAAACGCATCAATCCATAATTTGTCGGAAGTTTGAAACCTGCCATCAGGCAAAGGGCCTCTTGATTAAAATTACCATCTGGGCTTTTAATGATAGGCAAACCGCGATACCAAAGTCCGAAAATTGCTGGCTCAAGATTGACAAAAGTCCCAACTTCAAGTTGCTTAAATGGCTTTTGATAGCGAAAATGGCATGTTGGTGTGATGCTCTTCTCCGGCTTTCTTGATTTCTTAAAACCCTTGGTTTTACCCAACATAAATTTATACCCGCCATGAACAGATAGTTTTAATTCGAGAGGATCTGAAGCAGAATCACCACGAAAAGATTGGTTTGGAGAATTTAGATGATGCGCTGCCAGACCAACATACATTTTGTCATTGAAAACAAGCCCACCTACACCCAAATCAATAAATTTGGCATCTACACCTTTCAACAAGTTTGCATTGGATGAGGCGTTGATTCCATGATCAGTTATTTGCTCAGGAAAAATAAAGCGGCCGAGGTTCACATTGCGATAATGAAATCCAACCTGAATGCCGGTATGAATTTGCCAGTCAATATCAACTGGTATTTTGAAAGAGGCAACCAGATTGGCCTGTGAAGCACTCACAGGTGCAAGACCATAATTATCTTGAATAAAAGTCGCACCCAAGCCTAAACGACCTGACTTTTCCCGATAATCTATCGAAGCATAAAAAGTGCTGAAATCGTTCCCGTATTGGGTACGGTAATTCATGTTTGTTTTAATCCTTGAGGCTGGAAGTTTCCGGCAATCATATTCCAGATTTCCAGCGAATGCCGGATTGAGATACATCGGTGCTGAGTAAATCTGGGTAAACTGTGGATCTTGGGCATAAAGTCTTCTTGAGGACAACACCCCAAAAGAAACCAGCAACAACAGAATTTGAACTTGTCTTAATTTCATCGGATGAGGGTAATGTTCCCAGTTACTCTTTTCACTTTATTTTCAGCCTCGTTGTTACCTGTAAATTCAATCAGGTACTTATAAGTCCCAGTAGGACATAAAATATCGTTGAAATAACCATCCCAGCCATTCTTCCTGCCCCAGCCTTCTTTGGAGAAAACAAGTTCGCCCCAGCGGCTATAGATATAACATTTTGCAGATGAAAGACCATATCCATCAAAAAACCAAACGGCATTGTCTGCTACAGAACTCTCAACAGAATTGATATCCAGACTTCTGATGATTGGCATAAAGGCATTGGCAACAAACAATTGAGGAGGGCATTTGATTAGCTTCACCCGAATGGAATCTGTGTTGGAGCATCCGTAAATGTCATCAATTTTTAATTTTACAACATATTCATCTTCAGTGCTTGCAGGCATCGGACCTATTTCGCTGCTGAAAGAGGTTATCACTGAATTTAATGTGGAATCAAAATAATCCCAGCGGTAACTCGGAAAACCTGAGGGAGCTTTCAAATTAAAATCCTGGTTTATACAAACGGTAGTATCATTTTTTCCACCTGTAAGAATTCCAAATTGGGGTGCAGGATTCACCATTAAAACTTTAAAAGTATCGCCCGCAATTCCGCATTTGTTGAAAATTTCAAGATAATATGTACCTGCAATCCTTGGGTAAAATTTGCTTGAATCAGATAAAATTACATTCCTATTGGAACTATCCTGCCAGCGATAATTAAAGAAAGTATCTACATTGGCTTTGTAAAAAAACCTACTGTTTTCACAGAAAATCGTGTCGTTCAAGCTTGTTTCAATGAAGGGCTGTGGCAGGCTATCAATCATGACAGAATCTGAATACCCTGTGCAACCTTTATCTGTTCGAAGAACAACAGTTAGAAGTCCGCTCTTAGCCACCTGAATTTCAGGAAGTCCACTTGCCGGCAATAATTTTTTCCCCAGCCTCCATTCATATGAGAACGCTGAACTAACCGGAATGGCTCTCATGGTAGTCGGACTATTTCCACAAAATGTTTGATCTCCGACAATTTTAGGTTTTATGGTCGGGTTAAATTTCAAATTCACTCCTGAAGAAGTAGCAAAACAATCAGAAGTGGCATAGGCCACCTTCACGCTATATTTTCCAGGAATTTTTACAGCAAAAGAATCCAATTGTGAAGCTTGACTGAATGGAAATCCATTACGGAGCCATTGTATAGAAAATTGACCCGCAGCGGGAAGATCAGCTTTCAGCATAATCGAATCTCCTTCACAAGCCTCAGTATCTGCCGGCAAAACCACAGAAGCAATCGGAACAGGAAAAACCTTGATTTCGACACTATCCTTGGTACTGCAATTGAAAGCATCGGTTACCTTCAACTTTGCTTTTATTTTTTGAAACACAGTGGATTGATTGATCAAGGTAAGCGAAGACGACGCAGTATCAGGGTTCTCAAAAAACTGAGGCGCCGGTTCCAGCCACCTGTATTTCAGTCCAATTTGAGCACTTCCTCCCACAATTGTGGATTGGCCAGAACAAATAGTCCGGTTAGATCCAGCATTGGCCGGAGGATTTACCCGGACAGTAATTATCTTTGTATCAAAAGCCACACAACCGTCAGAGTTTTTAAATGTATAGGTTAATGTGTTTGTTTGAGTTGTTGGATTTGGGCCAGTTGGGGTGATGGTGAAAACAGGATTTTGCGGATTTCCAGTTGCTGAAGAACCCACAATTCCAGGACCTGACCATGTGCCCACATTGGCTCCTGATCCAATTGGTGAATACGCAACCAAAGGCAATGTGCCCGAACTTTGGCAAAGTGTATCATCTACACCAGCTTTTACATCAGGGGGTCTGTTTATCCGCACTGGTTTGCGGGCAGTGTCAGAGCAACTCATACCTGGATTTGTAAAAAACTGAGTTACAATCAAGGAAAGCTGTAGCGTCACTGACTGCTGCCCAACTGGAATAATAATTCCATTGTCGGAAGGATTGAAACTTCCTGCCGGGCTAACGCCAATTCCTTCCCATCTTGTAGAAGCCTGACTTACTGGGGGAAATACCAAATTAACGGCAGCACCTCCTAGGCAAAAACTTTCAGACGCACCAGGATCCGCAATTGGGGCTTTGTTTACTTTTACTGACAGCGTTTCTTCAGCAAAACAGGTTGGACCTGCAGTCCATTTAAAAGTATGCTTGTAAATTAATTCCTGAGCCCCCGTTAAACCAACAGGGTTAAAAAGGAAGGTGGTATCATTTCCAAATTTGGTAATGTTTGCCGCACTGATCAAACATTGTGCAGCAACTGAAGGCACTTTGGGTTGAACCAAAAATCGGATTACATCAGAACCGCCATTATCGCAGATTGCAGGATTCCCCTGTACCAAACTGATCTGCGGCAAAGGAAAAATGTTGATTAGCATCGGATCGCTTTCCACCACACAGGTTCCTCCGCCAGAACTTGCCGTTACAATCAGCGTTTTAGTAACTTTCGTGAGTCCTGTATTTGTGAGGAAAGGGGTAAGAATATCGACTTGCGAACCTGTTAAACCAGGCACATTCCAAGAATAGTCGACTCCATCCTCTGCAGCAGCTGAACCCACCGTAATCGGGTCTGCACCTGAGCAAACTGAAACATCAGAACCTGCGAACGGCTTATCAGGAGTTTTGTTGATTTGAACCTGTAGAGGATCTGAAAATACGCCCCCCGAACTGGCAAGTCTTATAAAATAGGGTCCAGTAACGGTGGATGCAGAAATCTTCACTTTTTTAGTTCCGTTAAAACTCGGTCTACTTGCATTAGCCGAGAAAATAGGATAAGGTGAAAGGGTTGTCGGGCTTCCAAAACCTGCATCAGGGGAAAGTTCCACAGCGAAATTTGTTCCATTCTGAAACCCACTTACAGAAAATCCAACCGTAAGTGAATCTCCAGAACAAATTTCCTGAGGACTTACAGATAAGGCCTTAAGGACAGGTTGAAATAAAATCCGGACATTGTCGATGAGGATGGAAGCATCAGATGCAGCCGTTGTAAAATTGTACCATCTGAAACCAATCTCAAGTTTGGGAGCAGCAGCATCATACCCATTAAAGTTGGTATTGTTGATGTCGAAAGAAGCCGTTGTAATTTGTTGACTGTTCAAAAAGGACTGAGGAAACTCTTTCCAGTTTACGCCATCTGTCCGATAAACTAACCGCAGTCCTGCCTGTGGATCAACCGGCAAAGTGCGGGGAGAAATCCAGTCAAATTCTAAGCGGAGATTACCACCCGCTGGAAGTGCAGAATTTGGGAAAGCAATTGTTGTAACAGAGTTGGATTGGTCATTATCAGATTCGCTTCTGAAACTGGGTTCATCCAAACAAGAACCAGCAGAGCACCTAATATAGAGGCATTTACTGCTGTCGATGGTTGGAGAAAATGGAGTGCCCGTTGTCCATCGATTCGTCATAAATGAATTTGTGACCTGAGGCAGAAAAGTCGAATTCAGATTAAAACCATAGGCATTTCCAGGATTGTAGTTATCAAAATTCTGGAGATACAGCACTTGAGGCTGCTGGCTAAAAGCCGGAAATGCAGCTAAAAACAGCGCAAAAATCGGCAAATAAATCAGATTGCGTAATCGGTGTATTGGCACAAACGCGTTGGTTTGATTATAAAATTGTTTCAAGGAGAGTGTATCTTTAAAATTTAGGCACAATTCTCCCAAGGCGCAATAATACGGCCTTCGGCCCACATAATAAACTTGATTTTTCATCCCAACCATGCATGAAACCAATGTAATTGCAAAACTATAGCAGCCTCAATACCAACCAGAAAAACCTTTTTTGATAATTAAATTAAAAAAAAAACGCCAATTGGTTTCCAAAAAAGAATCCTGCGCTTACTTTTGCACTCGACTTGTCCGATGGTGTAATGGTAGCACAACAGTTTTTGGTACTGTTTGTCCAGGTTCGAACCCTGGTTGGACAACGAAAAATCCCGCAGAAACAGCGGGATTTTTTTGTTCCATGCGTGTCGTTTCCTGCGTTCCATCAATCTCCGAATTAGCGGAAGAACTTCTGCCGGGTTGCCTTGCGGGAAGAACTCGATTTTGCATCGCACCAAAATCCATCACCAAGGTTCCGATAATTGGCGGTACGAAAAATCTGGACTTAAAATCCATCGTGGCAATGCACCCCGATTTGGTTTTGTCTGTAAAAGAAGAAAATGAAAAAGAACAGATTGAAGCCCTGATAGAATCCGGACTTCGGGTGGTAGTTTTCGATATTGTCAACCTAAAGGACGCAATTGAGATGGTCAGGAATTGCGGGTCGCTTCTTGGCAATCCGGACAGAGCAGAAGAAATTGCCTTGGGGATGGATGCCATCAGAGAACCTAAAAAAAAATCAAAAGGCAGTGTGCTATATCTAATATGGCAAAATCCCTGGATGTGCGCCGGACCTGATACTTTCATAGGATCAATCCTTCAAGAATCAGGCTTCCAGGTGCTTTCTACGGAAGGCGGTCGCTACCCCCAATTAAAAGATATAGATCAAATTCGGAGTCTTGCTCCTGATTATGTCTTTCTATCAAGTGAACCATTTCCTTTTCGACAAAAGCATTATGATTTTTTCTGCAACAATTTGCCGGAATCGAAAGTCTTTCTCGTGGATGGGACTTTATTTAGTTGGTATGGAAGCAGAACAGCAAAGCTGCCAGGGTATTTTGCAAATACTGGTTTGAGTCCTCAGAATTGAATCTTTCTTTGTTTTTGCTTTTTTTATGAGCGCATTTGCTTAAAAATTTGCCTTTAAAGTAAAATCGCTTATATATTCAGGTTCTGAAAAAAAAGTCATTACTACTAGCCTAATTAAAAGATAATCAAGCACTAATCTGATGGAAGTTGAGTTGAGCGTTGGCATGGATGTACGATCTGCCCTAAAACAGGTATTCGGTTTCGATAAATTCCGGGGAAACCAGGAAGAAATCATTCAAAACCTAATGTCCGGGAAAAACACATTTGTAATTATGCCTACCGGGGCAGGAAAATCCCTTTGCTACCAATTGCCTGCCATTGTGCAGGAAGGAACTGCAATTGTAATTTCTCCACTTATCGCCCTGATGAAAAATCAGGTAGATCTGCTCAATGGAGTTGGAGTGAATGCCCAATTCCTTAACTCTACACTCACTAAAAGTGAGATGACCCGTGTAAAAAAAGAAGTTCTGGCTGGGGAGGTAAAGCTGCTTTATGTAGCGCCAGAATCACTTACGAAAGCCGAAAATATTAGCTTCCTAAAAACTGCTTTAATTTCATTTGTAGCAATCGATGAAGCACATTGTATTTCGGAATGGGGTCATGATTTTCGCCCTGAATACCGCCGAATCCGTTCAATAATTGACATGTTGGGCAATCTGCCCATTATCGCACTCACCGCTACTGCAACCCCAAAAGTTCAGCAGGATATCCAGCGAAACCTCACAATGGAGGAGGCAAGCATTTTTAAATCTTCATTCCGAAGATTCAACCTTTTTTATGAGGTCAGACCCAAGGTAAATGCCAAAAAGCAGTTGATGCGTTATATCTTGAACAACAAGGGAAAAGGTGGAATCATCTATTGCTTGTCAAGAAAAAGAACAGAGGAAATTGCAGAATTTCTTCGTGTTAATGGCATTAAAGCCCTACCCTATCATGCCGGATTAGACCCGCACACCCGCATGCGCAACCAAGAGCAATTTCTTCGAGAGGATTGCGATGTGATGGTTGCAACCATCGCTTTTGGTATGGGTATAGACAAGCCCGATGTTCGTTTTGTAATCCACTTTGACACCCCTAAATCCCTTGAAGGATATTACCAAGAAACTGGCAGGGCTGGACGAGATGGTTTGCCTTCTGAATGTTTGATGTTTTTTAGCTATGCAGATATCGACAAGCTGGAGAAATTCAACAAGGATAAAAGCGTTACGGAACGAGATAATGCAAAACTCCTATTACAGGAAATGACGGATTTTGCAGACTTTTCCGTTTGCCGGGTACGGCAGGTACTTCACTACTTTGGTGAATATATGGAGAAGGACTGCAACAATTGCGACAATTGCCAAAAACCTCTTCCTAAATATCAGATAGAAAAAGAGGCTGTTCTTGCATTGGAAACCATTCGCCAAACCGGAGAGCGTTTTGCAATTCAGCATATTGCAGATGTATGTGCAGGTGTTGAAAACGACTATGTTGTGAGTTACAGCCACAACAAATTGGATATTTTTGGAAAAGGAAGCAATCAAACTGTAAAATGGTGGTATTCGGTCATCCGGCAGATTTCCATAAATGGGCTGATTTCAAAAGATCTTGAGAATTTTGGCGCCCTCCGCGTTTCTCCAGAAGGCAGCAAATTTCTTTCTGCTCCATACCCAATCAACATCTCAAAAGACCACGATTTCTCTGCTGAGCAGATGGACATCGAGCAAGATGCAGATGAGAAAGAATCCATTAAAGGCAATGCCTATGATGGAGAACTTTTCGAATTGCTGAAGGGCCTCAGAAAAAAGGTCGGCAAAGACAAAAACCTCCCTCCTTATGTAATTTTCTCTGATGTGGCGTTGGAGGAAATGGCAACAGTGTATCCTACCACCGAACAAGACCTCACACAAATTACAGGTGTTGGCCAAGGAAAGGCCACGAAATTCGGACAAGCTTTTGTGGAGCTCATCGCCAAGTATGTTAAAGAAAATGACATCGAAGCTGAGTTTGATGTGGTCATCAAAACCACAGGAGACAAATCAAGAACCAAGATTCAGATTATTCAACAGATTGACCGGAAGCTGGACCTCGATGAAATTAAGGACAGCCGGAAAATTTCAATGCAGGAACTTTTGCAGGAAATTGAAATGATTTGTTTCTCCGGAACAAAACTCAACCTAAATTATTACATGGACAGCATCCTAGACGAAGATCGCCAGGATGAAATTATGGATTATTTCCTGAAGGCTGAAAGTGATGATATTGCTTTGGCATTGAGCGAGTTCGACGGAGAATATACCGAAGAAGAACTCCGACTTGTGCGGGTTAAGTTTTTCTCAGAATTCGGAAACTAAGACCCTAAGCTTTAACGAAGTTTCCTTTGTCATGAGAAATAGCTTGATTTTAGGAAACTTATTCGTTTAATTCGCAGATTGGAATCATATCAACCTACCGCGTAGAAAAACAAAATGAGGCAGCTCAAAATCAGCAAACAGATCACCAACCGTGAAAGCCAGTCACTAGATAAGTATCTTCAGGAAATCGGAAAGGTGGATTTGCTGACCCCTGATGAGGAGGTAGATTTGGCGAAAAGAATCAGGGAAGGCGATCAGGCTGCACTCGAAAAACTCACTAAAGCCAATTTGCGCTTTGTGGTTTCCGTTGCGAAGCAATATCAAAATCAAGGTCTTAGTCTGGGCGACTTAATTAATGAAGGCAATCTTGGCCTTATTAAAGCAGCACAGCGTTTCGACGAAACTAGGGGATTTAAATTTATTTCCTACGCTGTTTGGTGGATTCGCCAGTCAATCCTTCAGGCTTTGGCTGAACAATCAAGGATTGTAAGACTTCCCCTCAACAGGGTTGGATCACTCAATAAAATTTCAAAAACCTTTTCTGA
>CAMDMI010000026.1 GCA_945902135.1 Spirosoma fluviale | reverse complement strand
GTTCCGGTGGAGGTTTACCATTGCTGACAAAATCCGACAATTGGTTGTGGCATCTCGGGACAGAGTCCCTTACATATTTATCGTACTGAGAGCGGCTGCGCCTAACTCTCAGCACAGATACCGTGCAAAAATCCGCGAAATCCCTTCATCCAATCAATCCGTGATGCAGACAAAAAAGGCAGAATCGCAGATGAATCGGATTACGGAAATTGCACGGATTTTCAATTCAACTTCCTATCCTGAGAGTTCGGCAAAGCCGGCTCTCAGGATTAGCAAATAATTGCAGGAACTCTGTTCCGGTGGCGGTTTACGATTCCAGACAAAATCCGAGATTTGGTTATCGCATCCCGGGTCATAGACCCTTACATATTTATCGTACTGAGAGCGGCTGCGCCTAACTCTCAGCACAGATACTGTGCAAAAAATCCGCGAAATCCCTCTATCCGATTAATCCGTAATGCAGACAATTGGGCTTATACTCGAGTCGGCAAGTCAAATACAAAAGCCCCGCTAAAGGCGGAGCTTTTGTATTAAAGGATTATTAAAAATCAACGGGCTCGCGTCCCCACGAACCCCTGAAGACTTTTCATCTATTTCTTAATCATATTCACTTGTTGCCTTGAGCCATCCTGCACCAATTGCACAATGTACAAGCCGCTGCTGAGTTTGTCCAGGTTCAGCTCGATGTTGTTGGCGCCTTCCGTTGCCTTGCCTTCTGTGCTGTAAACCGACTGACCCATTGTATTGATCACACGAATTTGATAATGACCTTCCTTCGCAGCGCTGAAGTTCAGCGTAGCCATCTGGCTTGCAGGGTTTGGATACAGGCTGATGTTCTCAGCTACTACCTCCACCGCTTCGCGACAGGCAACCGAAAGTGTTACTGCCAGTGCCTTTGCCGTGGCATTTGTTCCGCAGGCGTTACCCGCTTTCACCGTTACCGAACCGGCAACTGTGCCCCATTTCGCTGTGATGCTGCTGGTATTTTGGCCTGCCGTAATGCTGGCTCCTGTTGGAACGATCCATGTGTAAATGCTTACGCCTGACACAACTGGTGTGCTAAACACTAGTCCAGTGGCTGAAGGACAAACCGATGTTGGTCCGCTTACAGAAGCTGGCGTTGAAGGAAGCGCTGAAATTGTCAGACTGCGCAAGGCTCCTGCACCACATGCATTTTGTGCCGATACCGATAGGGTGCCCGATGTGAAACCCGTTGCCGGTACATCCAATGTAATGGAGGTACCCAGGTTTTCTACCATCAGGCAGGCAGCCGGAATTGTCCAGTTATAAGAACTTGCTCCTGTTACTGCCGCAATCGTATAAGTGTATCTTCCGCCACCACAAAGGTTTGTGCTCTGTCCGCTGATCACGCCCGGAGCCGCCAATGTGGAACGAATCGCCAGTGTGCGAATAGTGCTTGTACCACAGCTGTTGCTGCTTGTTACCGACACATTGCCCGAGGCAAATATTGTTGGAAGTGTAACTGAAATACTGTTGCCTCCCTGACCGCTGTTGATGGTTGCGCCTGCCGGAACTGTCCAGTTGTAGCTGATGGCGCCCGTTGTCGAAACAGGACATGTATAGGTCTGCGTGCTGCCACCGCATACGCCGAGGGTAGTTCCCGTAATCGAGGCCGGTGCCACCGGAACGGAATAAACCGTAAGCGACTTAGCCGCAGAGGTGTAACATGCCGTTCCTGATTTTACCGTAACCGCTCCGCTGGTAAACGGACTTGGGAAAGTAACTGAAATACTGGTGCCTCCTTGTCCGCTGTTGATGATCGCTCCGCTTGGAACTGCCCAAGTATAAGTGGTGGCATTCGCTACCGCGGTGGTGCTGTAAGTCTGCGTGCTGCCAGCACATACGGCCGTTGCCGGTCCTGTTAATACTGTTGGTGTTGCCGTAACATTGCTAAGTGCAAGTGAACGTGCGGTGACCGAAGTTCCACTGCAGTTCACGCCTTTTACACTCAGGCTTCCAGTAGTAAATCCTGCGGCAAATTCTACTACTACGGAATTACTTCCCTGCCCGGAATAAATGCTGGCATTCGCCGGAACAGTCCATTGGTAAGAATCGGTATTGGTTAGGGCCACGACGCTGTAGGTTCTTCTTTCTGCCGAACATGCACCTGTGGTGATGCCGGTTATCACGCCCACAGTTCCTGGAAGTGCCTTGCTTGCGATGGTAAGAACTCTCGCTGGACTGGTGCCGGAGCAATTACTGGCCCTTACACTCAAAGTGCCTGTCGTATAAGCAGCACCAAATTCAACCGTAACCGAAGTTCCGCTTTGCGAAACGATGCTCGCATTGGCTGGGGCTGTCCATGTGTAATCCGTGGCATTGGCTACAGCCAGGATACTATAAATCTGGGTAATGGCAGAGGTCGGACGACAAAAACCATTTGTTCCTGTAATAAGTCCTGGAGTTCCCGGAATGGCTTTTTTCGCCACTGTCAGCGATCTTGCTGTTGTACTTGTGCCAAAGCATGTGGTCGATTTTACGCTCACTGCACCTGTGGTGTAGGCGTCATTAAATCCAACAAGGATGGTCCTGGTTCCTTGCCCTGAGATGATATTCGCATTCGCAGGAACTGTCCAGGTATAAGTCGCTCCTACTACCTCCGCACAGGTAAAATCCAGTGAGTAACCTGCACAGACGGTTGTCTGGCCAGTAATGGAAGCCGGCGCCGCCGGAATGGCCGTAAGCGCAGTAAGTGCCAGTTGCGCAATCGGACTTGAACCGCAACTATTATTCGCCGTTACCTGAATGCTGCCTCCTGCAAAAGTGCTGCTCGTGGCTACGGTGATGCTGTTGGTGGTGGAAGAACCCGTCATTCCGGCCGGCAATGTCCAGGTATAGGAAGTGGCTCCTGCTGAAGCCGGAATCGAAAAGACAAGGCCTGTTTTGCTGCGGCAAACGCCGTTTGAACCACTAAATTCTGAATTGATGGCTGGTTTATTCAGAATGGTGAGGACCAGCGTTGCCGTTGAATCACATCCAATTGAATTGGTTGTAGTGTAAGTATAAGTTCCTGGAGCATTTCTAACTATCCCATTCCAGGTGTACGATGGTGTGTTTGCACATACAGAAACATTGGTTGTTGATACGGTTGTTATACAATTCCACTTTGCATACAAGGTAACATTAGCTGCTGCACTCATCGTATAACTGGCATTGTTGGCATAAGCTACAGTACCTCCGCTTGTGGTTGCCCATCCGGCAAAAGTGTAACCTGTTCGGGTGAAGGCGTTGGTCGTTAAATTCGCAGAAGCCAAATATGCGATGGTTTGATTGGACATCGTTCCTGTTCCGCCATTGGCATTGAAGGTAACCGTGTAGTTATTGAGTGACCACTTTGCATATAAAGTAACATTGGTGGGTGCAGTCATCGTATAACTGGCACCGTTGGCATACGCTACAGCACCTGCACCTGTAGTTGCCCATCCGGCAAAAGTATAACCCGTTCGGGTGAAAGCGTTGGTCGTTAAATTCGCAGAAGCTAGATAAGCGATGGTTTGATTGGACATCGTTCCTGTTCCGCCATTGGAATCGAATTTAACCGTGTAATTGTTTAGGGTCCATTGGGCATACAAGGTAACATTAGCTGCTGCACTCATCGTATAACTGGCACTGTTGGCATAAGCTACAGTACCTCCGCTTGTGGTTGCCCATCCGGCAAAAGTGTAACCTGTTCGGGTGAAGGCGTTGGTCGTTAAATTCGCAGAAGCCAAATAAGCAATGGTTTGATTGGACATCGTTCCTGTTCCGCCATTGGCATTGAAGGTAACCGTGTAATTGTTTAGGGTCCAACGTGCGTATAATGGTAAAGAAGCATTAAATGTTATGGATGCGCCACTTGCATAAGAAGTTCCCGTTCCATTGGCCAAGGTATTCCATCCCGCAAATGTGTAACCTGTTTTAACCAGGGTTCCTGTATTTGTTGCCAGCGTTACTGAAGACCCTAAGGTCGCCAACTGAGATATTGGAACGGTTCCACCAGTATTGCCATTACCGTCATAAGTAACACCAATGGCATAAGACCAAGCGGCACCCTGGCCACTAGCGTCCCCATCAGCGCCTACCAACATATTCGTTCCATCGGCTGAAAGGGCAACACTTCGGCCCATGTATAAAGTAGTTCCAACAGTACCTGTTGCTAGAAGTTTACTGCCTTTTTGCGTATAAGTATTTCCAGATCGGGTAAATACCCAAGCGGCGCCTTTATTATTATTGTCAGTAACACTACCCATCATCGCAGTGTTGCCATCAGCAGAAAGTGATACATTGGCTCCGTTGGCTGCAGTACCTATTGCATCAGATCCTACAATTGTAGTGCCTTGCTGCGTCCAGGTAGATCCTGAGCGGGTATACACCCAAGCATTGCTAACATTGCTGGTAGCATTAATACCCCCAATAATTAATGTAGTTGCATCGGCAGAAAGGGCAACCGATTGACCTTGCTTGGCGGCTCCCGAAACACCCGGAACTACTAATTTTTTATGAACCCAGGTATTGCCCGAACGGGTAAAAATCCAGGTAGCACCAACATTACTATTATCAACTGCTCCTCCTATTGCGGCAATGTTGCCATCAGCGGACAGGGACACAGAGGTCGCTTGCTGTGCGGCTCCTACTGCTAATGTACCTACCAATTTAGTGCCTTGCTGTGTCCAGGTAGTCCCTGAACGGGTAAACACCCATGCAGCACCAATATTAGCATTATCCCAAAGTCCGCCTACAAGGGCAGTATTACCATCGGCTGATAGCGCAACTGATTTCCCAAACCACGCATTACCGATTCTATCCGAACCCACCAATTTTGGTCCTTGTTGAGACCAAGTTGAACCTGAGCGGGTAAATACCCATGCACTATTATCAATAACGCCACCAACAATGGCCGTGTTGCCATTTGCAGAAAGTGCTACAGAAAAACCTTGCCATGCATTGACGGCAGCGCCTGTGCCTATTAATTTTGCTTGTTGTGACCAAGTATTTCCCGAACGGGTATAGACCCATGTGGCACCTGCGCCATTGTTATCATAATAGCCACCCACCAAAGCCGTGGTACCATCTGCGGATAGCGCTACGGAAAAACCTTTGCTTGGGGTAAGCAAACCATCCGAAGCCGTTAATTTAGTTCCCTGCTGCACAATGGGAAAAGGAGTGTTTTGTACAGTGAAAGTACCAGCGCTCGTGGCTGAACCACATGGTGTAGCAACTTCCACCACCGGTCCTGTTGCCGCACCCGGCATAACCATTCCTACCAAGGTTGCCCCTGTGTTAGATACCACAATGGCAGATACACCACCAATAGTAAAAGCAGATAGGCCGTTTAAGTTAGTCCCTGTAATGGTTACCAATGTGCCGGGAGCACCACTAGATGGCGTAAAAGAAATAATTGTGGGTTGTGGATTTACGGTAAGGCTATAGCTGTTGCTGACACTGGAACCGCAGATAAGATCGGTTGCGGTGATGGTAAAGGATTTAGCACCCGCTGTTTGAGGGGTGCCGGAAAGTTGATTTCCGGATAAGGAAAGACCAGCTGGCAAAGCCCCGGCCGTTACAGAATATTGAAAGGCTCCGCTTCCACCAACGGCTGTAAAAGCCTGAGAAAATGGAATGCCCACCGATGCACAATTGCCCGAAAGATTGGCTGGTGAAAGCGATACCGGCTGGCAAACCGGAGCCGGCTGACAAATCCCTACATCCAGGGTATAGGATGACTTAGTAGTGGTAACAAAAAATTGATGCACAACTACGGTAAAATTCTGGTTGGCAGCCACATTGAAGCTGTAGACCATATCCGTTCCCGATGACCCGGGATCGGCAAGGAAATTGGTATTGGGGCTGGCTGGAAGGAAACCACTATTGGTGTAGGCTGCAGAAGAATGAGTAATATTTGGCGGGGAGCTTATTGTAACCGTTATACACTGGCTGGCTGCAGATGTATTTGTGAACTGATAGGCGTGATACAATGGGGAGTTTGTTGAGACAGCAAGTCCTGGAGCAGGTTGTGGCACGGCACAGCTTGAAGCCGGAAGATTCATGATAATTCGCCCGGTTTGCGCTCCGGAGCTTGAAACCACACCCACTATATTGGGTGGTGAATTACCTATGATTCCGGAAATAGCACCGTATGGCAGTTTCCCAACTTTGGTGGTGAATGAAAAGGTTTGTGAAGAAGTAAAACCACCGGAATACGTAACAGCCAGGGTAAATGAAACACTGGTGCCACAACTAACCGAATTGGCAATGGAAATCAGGAAAGGATTGCTTGCATTGGTTCCTGTTGCCATTCCGGATAAGTCGGAATAGGTTGACGAATTCCGGTAAATATTGATACCAGGAGTTGATGTGCTCAAAACCGAATTAATGGCTGTGGCTCCGGCTGAGGTCAGATTGGTTAATGGTATCACCAGACCAGCCGATTCGCCGGGCTCTGCAGCACCATTCCCATTTCCAAAACTGCCTTCAGAAAGGACAGCCGAGCCCATTGAAAGCACGGTTGAAGAAGGTGTGGCACCGGCAGCGGCAATTGCTTCATACGCCATGATAATACCAACACCCGCATCCCTGTCAATGCCGGGCGTTTCAATATCGATGGCCGAAGCATTCAATGCTGCTTTAATTTGTGCAGCACTCAGGCTGGGCAATTTTGATTTTACCAGCGCTGCAATGGCCGCTGCATGGGGAGCTGCAGCCGAAGTTCCATAAAAAGGGATAAAACCAGCTACTGATGTTTTGGTTCCGTCGGCGGCCGTAAGATCTGGTTTTTGAAGCGTGGTTCCGCCATTGGAGGCGAATAAAAAATTACCGGGTGTTATGGCGGTAGAATCCGGATTATAAAAGATTTTCCTTGGACCATCTGAGCTGAAGGTTTCCACCACATTGGCTGCACCGAAAAAATTCGGAAAGGAAGCCAAAGCGGGTGTGGCTGCAACCGAAATGGTATTTTTTCCTCCATTATGACCATATACTACCCCTGCAGTGCTAATACTCAATCTTCCCCTAATCGTATTTAGGTGCAAAGCCCTGGTGGCGGCGCTGCTCTTTTTGAATATGACTACTCTGGAATTAACCGCCGGATTACTCAGCACTTCCCATGCATCATCATTGCCATCCTGAATGCCAGTGGAAGCGCCCAACACTGTCGTTCCTGCCGCATTGATGGTATATAAATCATAGTCGTTTCCGGAAAGACCATAAGAATCCGACCATTTTAACCAAATGCTTCTGCCTAATAAAGTTATGATATTATATGGATTGGCACCAAAACTATGCAGACTTCCTCCCTCTACAATGAGTCCATTGGTTCCCCCATCCACAAAATCGCCTTCCCATACACCCGCTGTATTGTCGTTTTTATTACCTGAATTACCGGCAGATGAAAAATACAAAGCTCCAGAGGCAGTAACCGCATTCACCGCTTGTGCAACAGTTCCATCCTGAAATACGGCCTCTGCAAAGTAGCTGATATCATCCACGATGATGTCGCAACCAGCCGCTCTAAGATTGAGAATGGCCTGGGCAAATTCAGCTTGAGTTGAATAGGCTGTGGCAAAATACAATTGTGCGCCCGGAGCAATGTCGTGCACCAGTTGCATCATGGCACGACCTTCATCGGTACCGGTGGCATAATCAGATAGCACGGTAACCGGAGTTATATATCCATTGGGATTTCCAACTCCCGGCAATTCTCCGGCTGTTACATCCGAAGCAGCCAGGGCCTTGGCATTGTAGCTGTCGGAAATAACTCCGATTTTTACACCGGAACCATTGACATTGAATACATTTCTTGCCAACGCTGCCTTGTGGGTAACATCGGCTTCCGAGGTAACAGCACCTGCTGTGATGCTGTTGATGCCGGCCGTTTCAGGACTCAAGGCTTCCCGAATGGATGCGCCAATTGTATTCACTTTATCCTGTCGTCCGGATTCGGTCTTCTCGTTGATTCCTGCATCAGGAACCCAGCTGTTGTTCATCGGTTTCCACAATTGCTTCACCGCCAGCACACCATCCAAGGTTGCGATTTTTTCCACCACAAGAAGAGGTGCAAAACCCGAAATGCTGCGAAAGCGTTCTGAAGAAAACTCCACTTGCATCCCAAGTTTATCCAGGTCGGCCAAGAGCGATTTGCTCACCTTGGCAGACAATTCGATGTGCACATTGCCGGCTGTATTTTTCTCGAGTGAAATATCCAGCATTTTCACCAATGGCGTAATTGCCTGACCACGGGCCATTTTTAAGGCATACCACAATTGCGAATCCAGCTTTTTCTGGACCATGGTTCTTGACTCTTTTTCCGCATTCAGCGATTCGATTTGCAGTAAAGCTGAAGGCTGAATGGATTGGCCAAATGAAAATTGATTGATTAGGAAAAGGAAAATACAGCAAATCAGACTGTACCCGCTAAGTGGTTTTTGAAACAACATGTTTTAAAAATTATGGTTTTTAGGTTTATTCATTTCAATTTTTGAATTGAAAACATTAAAGGTTGGTATTTTTTTAAAAAAAACAATGTATATGAAGTGACAAATCAATTAAATTTTCAATTCTCTGTATTTCATTGATTTAAGATAATTCACCAAAAGGATTCCACATAAAGCATCCAGCTCTCCACGGCAATGCCAAACAAACAGCATCGAAAATGCGTAAATGCAGCTGTCTAATTGGGCTGCTATCTACTTGGAGACGCAACATCTTGGAGACGCAACATCTTGCGAGACGCAACATCTTGCGTCTCTACGTAGTTTGACGTGTTGGCAAAATATACAACAGGCCGAAATCCCTCTAAAAAAAATCCACCAAATGTAGGATTTCATATGATTTGGGGCTTCCGGTAATGGCTACCACATCAAAACGAATGAATCCGGAGAAGCCGGTTTGCTCCAAGTATAAATCTGCCGCTCTGTGCAAATACCCAGCCTTTTTAGCATCCACAAAACTTTCCGGATGACCGAACTGGCTGTTTTTTCGAACCTTCACTTCCACAAAAACCAGGGTCTGATTGTCAATACAAAGGATATCAACCTCGGAACGGCCAAGCCGAAGGTTCCGATGAACAATGGTATAAGCCTTTTGTGCTTGCAAAAACTGGGCAGCTATTTCCTCGCCCCAGTTCCCAATTTCTGAATTGTGGGTTTTCCCCATGGCTTCAGGCCAAAAAATCAACGCATGAATGCGGGCATTTTACCCTGCATTCCACTCACTTTCTTCATCATCTTGCGCATTTCCTCAAACTGCTTAATCATATTGTTAACCGCCTGAAGATCGGTGCCGCTTCCGCTGGCGATGCGCTTGCGCCTATTGCCCACGATGATGTCCGGATTGGCTCTTTCCTTTGGAGTCATGGACTGAATCATGGAAATCACAGGTTTAAAGGCATTGTCGTCGATTTCCACATCTTTCATCATTTTACCAACACCAGGAATCATCGAAACCACATCCTTGAAATTCCCCATTTTCTGAATTTGCTGAATCTGGGAAAGGAAATCATCGTAATCAAACTTGTTCTTTCTGATTTTCTGGTTGATGCGCCTGGCCTCCTCTTCATCAAAAACCTGCTGGGCCCTTTCTACCAATGAAATCACATCGCCCATGCCCAAAATACGCTGGGCCATACGATCCGGGTGAAATGCATCCACGCCATCCAGTTTTTCGGAAGTACCGATAAATTTAATCGGCTTCTCTACTACCGCACGGATTGAAAGTGCCGCACCACCTCGGGAATCGCCATCCAGTTTAGTAAGCACAACTCCATCAAAGTCAATGCGCTCGTTGAAGGTCTTCGCAGTGTTTACAGCATCTTGACCTGTCATGGCATCCACCACAAACAGGGTTTCGGAAGGATTGATGGCGCGTTTGATATTTTCGATCTCCTGCATCATTTCCTCGTCCACCGCCAGGCGACCGGCTGTATCCACCACAACCACTTTTTTGTGGGTTTGGCGGGCATACTCAATTCCTTTTCTGGCTATTTCAATTGGATCCTTGCTTTCTGGCAATGAGAAAACTTCCACTCCGGCCTGGGCACCAACCACTTTCAACTGCTCAATGGCAGCAGGGCGATACACATCACAAGCAACAAGCAAGACCTGTTTGCCCTGCTTTTTCAGCATGGCACCGAGTTTTCCGGTAAAGGTTGTTTTACCCGAACCCTGCAAACCCGCCATCAAAATCACGGCAGGATCGCCACGCAGATTCATGTCGGCCTTGGTGCTGCCCATCAGGCGGGTCAGTTCATCGTACACAATTTTGGTGAGGAGCTCGCCCGGTTTTACCGAGATCAACACTTCCTGACCCAGTGCTTCTTTTAGGATATTTTCGGTGACCGATTTGGCTACCTTGAAATTCACATCGGCGTCAATGAGCACCTTGCGGATTTCCTTCACCGTAGAGGCTACATTGATTTCGGTGATTCTACCCTGGCCTTTGAGGGTTTTAAAGGCCTTATCGAGTTTACTGCTTAAATTCTCAAACATTTTGCTGTCCTGAAAAGGGCCTGCAAGTTAGTCAATGATGCCTTTGGAAAAAGAGGAAAATATCCGGACCGAAGGTAGGGCCTGTTGAAGGAGTTGTTTGCCTTTTGCCATTGTTGGTATTGCCATTATAACAGAGAATATTTCAGCCATTATTGATGTTTTCACTTTCAATAGAGAGGACTTTCGCCATTGTTGGTGTTTTCACCAACAATACAAAGGACCTGGCAGAATTATCAACTGCAGTCAAAAGCATCTGATGAAAATGCCGGCCAGTTTTTTATTTAAGCTCATCCAAAGACAGAGAAATCTCAGCGTTATTTGGTGAAAGGAAAAGGCACCACTTATGCGGCTTGTTACTTTTTGGTCCTGCCTTGCATGATTTCACTTCGTTCAACATCCGCCCCAAAAAGGGGCAAAAACGCATGTTTTTGAGCCAGGGTGCGGGAAGGATAAAAAAGTCTAGAAAATTCGATCGGCCTCCACAAGGACTACAGCGCCTCCGCGAATTTTCTTCCTCCCCGCGCCGGAAAGGTGTCTGCTATTAATAAAGGCCGGATTCGTGACAGGTGAGAATTTGAATATGGGTTTTTCTTTGTTATAAAACAGTGCCTTGAAGACCAACTGATTTACTAAAAGATTTATGCTTCATGAACCTTTACGACCAAGTCAAAAAATTCCCGACAAGCTCTAAACCATTTTTACCTTTGCACCATGGCCCGCAATACCAAGTCTTATCTTTCCAAACTGGAAGACCTCGTGTCGGAGGGCGGCTATGTGGTTCGCTACGAACGCGGCAATTTCAAATCGGGATATTGTGTGTTGAAGGAAAACCGTTTGGTGTTGATCAACAATTTCCTTCCCTTGGACGGGCGGATTAGTACCATGACTGAACTGGCTGTTCTTCTGCCGCTCGAAGAAAGTAATATGTCTGACAAAAGCCTGAAAATACTTGCGGAAATCCGCCTTGAAAAAGGACCTTCTCAGGGGGAAATCTCATTCGAAAAGCTGGAAAACGAATGATGAAAATTACCTTCTTAGGCACCGGCACTTCTCAGGGTGTACCCTTGATTGGCTGCAGCTGTGAGGCCTGCCGCTCCCTTGATTTCCGCGACAAACGCCTGCGGACTTCCATTCTGGTTGAAACGGAAGATGCCAGCATCGTGGTAGATGCTGGTCCGGATTTCCGGCAACAAATGCTCCGACAGAACCAAACGCGGCTGGACGCCTTGCTCATCACCCACGAACACAAAGACCATGTGGCCGGCCTCGATGATGTGCGGGCCTTTAATTTTCTGCAGGAAAAATCAATGCCGGTGTATGCCCTACCCCGTGTGCTTAATCAATTGAAGGTAGAATTTGCTTATGCCTTTGCCGAAAAAAAATATCCGGGTGTCCCAAAAATTGAGCTTTTACCGATGGAAGGCGGACAAACAGTTTTCTTTGGAAAGCTCGAAGTAAAAGCAATCCATGTAATGCATGCCAGATTGCCCATTCTGGGTTACCGATTCGGAAATTTCTCCTACATCACAGATGCCAACCACCTCGATGCAACAGCCATGGAGGCCATAAAGGGCAGCGAAGTGCTGGTGCTCAATGCACTTCAAAAAGAAGAACACATTTCTCATTTTACCTTAGATCAAGCCGTGGAAGTCGCCAAAGCGAGCGGAGTTCCGAAGGTCTATTTTATCCACATGAGCCACCGGATGGGCAGGCATTCCCTCATTCAAAAAGAATTGCCCGAGGGCGTTCATCTTGCATGGGATGGGCTTCAGGTGAAAATTTAGGCATTGGTCTACTGCGGAGGCTTCGGACATTTCCACTTGTGGATTAGAAATTAAACAGCTTGATGTAGAGTCATATTTTTCCACCTGATGCTGAGAAATTAAGATCGAAAAGATTTTCTCATTGCTTAAATTCAGCGATTTATGTAATAATTATTTAACACCAAATCTGGTCGCTTATGAAACTTTCGGTTATCTAAATAGGAAATTCAAAAGGGATAATACTTTCGAGAATGATTCTTGAAAAATATCAAATCAGAGATAAGATTGAACTCATTCTGAAAAAGGGTTACATCATATTAAAACCCAAAGCCGAACCCAGAAAAAATTGGGATAAAGCTTTTCAAAAGATGCATGAAAACGGCGACTACAAGTTGTTGATGGACGATGTTTTTGAGGATGAAAATTTTTTAGAATGGAGCAAATAAATCAGTAAGACATCGTTCTGGCAAATCTTGATTTGTTGCCAGTTGTACAAGTCCTCCCATTCCTTGGAGACTTGGATTGAAACGAACGACCGCCCGAAAAATCTCTTATCATCTTTTCCCACCCAACCCGTACTTTTGCAGCATGAACTTCTGGAAAAACCTCGAAACCGAAACGCAATGGAAAGAAATCATTGAACAATCCTGGCAGCAGCCAGTGCTGGTTTTTAAGCACAGCACCCGATGTTCCATTAGCGTTATGGCGCTCGACCGATTCAACCGCAGCTGGGAATCCTCTTTGGAATCCGGCATTTCAGCTTGGTATTTGGATCTCCTCAATTTCAGGGAGATATCCAATCTAATTGCAACAGAGACTGGCGTTGAACACCAATCTCCTCAATTGCTTTTGATGCACAATGGTCTGTGCGAAATGTCCGAAACGCACCAGGCCATCCGTCTGGATGATTTTCTTCGGAAGGCCGGACTCAAAAATTAAAACGAATTTCCTGCACAAGATCCGGATGCAAACTTTTAGAAACCGGACAAGTAAGGGCCGCCCTTTTGAGCATTTCAATTTGATGCGCACTTGCCACCGGATTTGGCCAGTGAAAATCAATTTCAATCCGACCAATGCGCCGCGGATTTGATTCCATGTGCTTTACAATGCTGGAAGTAAGTCCCTCAAGGTTTATTCCCTCACGCTCGGCATAAATGCCCATCAGGGTCATCATGCAGGATGAAAGCGCAGCGCAAACTGTATCTGTAGGGGAAAAGGCCTCTCCCCTCCCATTGTTATCAAGTGGCGCATCGGTAATGAAATTTTCGCCCGAAGCTGTGTGCTCCAACTTGGTGCGGAGCTGACCGAGGTATTGACCAGTAGCGGTTGACATGTTCTTGGATTTGGTGTAATCTATGCAGACTTTTGTTTGCAAGAATACAGCATGAAACGGATATTCCACAGCCTGCTTTTTTTAACATTCCTGATTCCCTTTTCTATCAAGGCGCAATCGGATGAACGCGGCTATTCCGAAGAAGTTGTGTACGGCATAAATTTCAACACCAATGCCGGCATGATTGGCGGTGGAATGCTGCGGTTTTCCCGGGCAAAAGGACCGAAACAATACGAAGGCCTGTATTTTGAACTGGTGAATGTTAAAGACTCCAAAGAATACAAAGTCAGAACGGTTGACAGTAAAGCCTTTATCCCATACAAAACGCATTATCTGATTGCCTTTCGCCCTTCCTATGTGCGGGAATTTGTGCTGTTCAGAAAGGCGGCTGAGGAAGGAATTTTCGTGAACTTCCTTACCGGCATCGGCCCAAGTCTGGGCATGCGAAAACAGTATTTTGTGTACTATGACGAAAGCGGAAACGGAGATCTTGTAAGCAAGCCCTACGAGCAAGGAATGGACATTACCCGCATTAGTCAGAGTGGCTTGTTTTCTGACGGCCTCGGCAGCATGAATTACGCAGCCGGAATTCATGCCCGACTGGCGCTAAGCCTGGAATTCGGACAACTAAAAAGCTCGGTTGCCGGACTTGAAATTGGTTTTCTGGCTGAAAAATTTGCCGCAAAACAGCAGATTATGGCCTACAAACCCAGTGATTCTTTTTTCACTTCGGCCTACATAACCTTGTATTTCGGAAGGAAATACTAATCATTTTCACTTAGCGCTCCAGCCATCTCAATGGCATTGCGGATGCAATCTGAAAGTGCAACCCCAGCTTTCCAGTTTGCCAGAAACAAAATGCCGGATGGTGTATTTGATTGAAGCCACTCCACCACATTTCTTCTATCCATGTCGTACTGGGGAATGGCCTCTTTCCAAATTTTTACATTGGGAAATGATTCTGCCATCCGGCCATACAAGCCAGGGTTTTCAGCCTGCAGAACTTCCTTAATTTCATATTCCGACATCGCTGCAACACTGCCTTGCAATGCGCCTCCAAAAAAGCCAGCCAGCAAGTGAACATCTGCCGGAGCGCGGTTTGAAAAAATGGAAGATGTCCAAATTGCCCCGGCTGATTTAAATCCGGCTGCTGCGGGTACGAGTCCACCAAAACCCTGAAACTCTTTTTTATTCGTTTTACGAAAGGCCATGTGCGCCACTGCCATGGGATTATAACGGATTTCTGAGAGCTTAAGGCCCATTTCCACAAACCCAGAGTCATGCAAAACCTTGGCCGCCTGTGGAGCGGGCATGCAAAAAACCACCTTGTCGAATCGCTGGATTTGAACGGAGCCTTCGGCACTTACCAGCGTGCAAAGCCAGCCAGAATCTGTCTTTTCAAGCGATTTTAATTCTGTTCTGAGTTTAAGATTTTTGCCAAGTGCATTGGCCAGTCCAGAACTCAGACTTTGCATTCCATTTTTGAAATTCAAGGTTTTTGGTCGCGCTCCATTGCCAGATTTCATAAGTCCGCGCAAAACCGAACCGTGTTCATCTTCCATCCGGGCAAGTGAGGCAAATGCATCCTTGACCAGCAATTTTTCCGGGTCAGCCGCATGGATTCCATACTGAACCGGCATGGCCAGCCAGTTCAAAGCAGCCTCACCAAACCGCCTGCGCACAAAAGCCGCAAAACTTTCATTGGCATTTTCGCTGGCAAGCACATTGCGTTCCTTCCAAATCCGGAGTTTGTCCCAAAAATGAAGCAATGGAGAAAAGGCCAGCGAAAGCGGGTGGTTGGAAAGACCGTGAAAACGGCCATTCCTGAAGATAAAGCGTTTGGAACTTTGGGCTTCAGGAAAAATAATTTCCTCTGAAAGTCCCAGCCGATGAAGGAAATCCATCACAACCTGATCGGCAAGCAAGGTATTGGGGCCAGTATCAAGCAAGAAACCTTCTTTCTGAATGGTGGAGATTTTTCCACCCGGAATTTCCGCAGGATCCACAATTCGAAAATCAATTCCCTTTTCTTGAAGGCTAAACCCAAGGGCAAGCCCTGAAATTCCCGCACCAGCAATGAGTATCACAATCCTAGATTTTGTTGTTTCCAGTGACTCAGAATAATCCCTCCCGCCATGGCAGCATTTAAAGATTCGGCTTTGCCAAAAGCAGGTACCGAAAGGCGTTTTGCCGGTTCTTTCAACCAGGTTTCCGAGAGACCGGCCGCTTCGTTTCCAATCAGAAGCGCCATTTTTTCCGGGAATGAAAAAGTGTATAAATTCTGCCCGTCCATATCGGCTGAAACCAAAACCCTGTCGGAAGACAGAAGTACATCCTGAGTTGAAATCACCTGTTTTATCCGTAAAAAAGAACCCATGCTGGCCGCAATGACTTTGGGATTGTACCAATCTACACAATTGCCCATACAAACAAGAGAATCCAGTCCAAACCAATCAGCAAGCCGGATCAGCGTGCCCAGATTTCCCGGGTCGGAAATATTTTCTAGCACCAGCCAAAGCGGCGCATCAAATGGTGCCTTTTTCAGAGGCGTCTGCTGCTGGGCCACCAGAAGGGCGGCATTGTTGCTTTGAAAATTGCCGGTTTTGGCAAGCATTTCCTCCGAGCAAACCATGATTTCGGGAATATTTGAAGAATGAATGGATTTATTCTTCTTCAGAAATGCTTCGGTACAAACCAAAGTCTGGCAGGGCCATCCTGCCCGAATTGTCTCCAAAACGGCCTTTGCGCCCTCTACGAGGAAAAGTCCTTCTTCCTCCCTTTCCTTTTTTTGCCGTAGTGCCCTAATTTGTTTCGCTCTTGCCTGAGTCAATACATCCATTTCCGATTACTTTTGAGGCCGAAGATATTTCCAAATTTTCAGCAAAGGGATTACCGGCTTGAATAAAGAGAGAACCATACCGGCGAAAAGAAAAGGTTTTTTCCTTCTTTTCCTTTGCCTATCAGTGGTTTGGCTGCAAGGCTGTATCACTGCGCCTTTTCTCAAAAAAGACCAGAAACTTCTGATCGGCCAAAGTGTAAGAGGCAACAAGCTGGTGCACAAGGACGAGCTTCAGCTGGTTTTCAGACAAAAAGCGAATAGAAAAATTCTGGAGTTGACACCCTACCTAGGATTTTATTTTTTCGGAAAAACCATCTGGGACACCAGCCGGATTCGAAGGACCATCCGAAACAAGGAGGCAAAATACGACAGGAAAATTGCCGCTTTGCCGCCCGGCTCTTTCAAAGATTCACTTGCCCTAGAATCAAAAAAGGAAAGCAAATGCAAAAAGGATTACCTCAACTTGTATGAGGGAAACTGGTGGATGCGGGTTGTAGGTGAGCCACCGGCAATTTATGACAGTAGCCTGGCAAGAGAAACCAAAGTGGAAATCCAAAAGCTCTTGTTCAACAAAGGATTTTTCGACAATGCTGTGCGCATTCAGGAGGATACTTTCATCGGTGGCAATGTGGTGGTGCGGTATGTGATTCAGGAAAATCAGCGGCATAAATTCCGGCGGGTGAAATATGTTAGCGATGATTACAGAATCAACCGGCTGATTGACAGCGCGCGCATTGGCCTGATGGCGAAACCCGGACAGCCTTACAGCAAAGAGGCCATTTCAACCGACAGGGAATACCTTGAAAAGTATCTCCGCGACCGAGGTTACTACACTTTCAGCAGGGCTTACATCAGTATTTTGGTGGATACATTTCCGGCTTTGCCCGAAACCAGAGAAGATAGCTTGCTTTTTAAGAGTAAACCCGACCTTTTTCAAAGCAGCGGAGTGGATTTAACTTTCACAATTCTGAACCCCGAAGATGGCCGGCATAAACCATATGTGATCGAGCAGGTGGATTTCAAACTCAACGAGTCGGACTCTTCCTACGGCGTGTACACCGACACCACTTACAACGGCATCCGCTACAAGTTTGAAAGCCGAAAAAAGTACAGCCTTGGCATCCTCGACAGCAAAATGCTTTTGCATCCTAACCAGTATTACAATTATTCAAAAATCACCAACATTCAGTCTCAGATGTCCACCATGGATATGTTCCGGTTTGTGAACTTATCCCTTGACACCCATGGCACCAGAATGCACCTAAAAGTTCTTGCCAACCGACTTCCCAAATACCAGAGTTCAGAAGAACTGGGCATGCTGATGAGTCAGGGCGCACCGGGTCCGTATATCAACCTTGGATTTAAAATCCGCAATATTTTCGGGGGTTTTGAGGTTTTTGAAACCAACTTTCGATATTCTCAGGAAGGGCAATTGTCAACCTTTCTTCCGCAAGAGGTGGTTTTCAGGGCAAGGGATTTGAGCATCAGCTCCTCTTTTACGATTTCGAAGATTTTATTCCCTTTTAAGCTCAATCCAAGAATATACGAATTCAACCCCAAGACCCGCTTTATTTTCAGCCTCACAGCACTGAAGCGTCCTGAATACACCCGAAATTTGGTAAAAGGCGCCCTCAATTATACCATGCAGCTTTCGACAAACAAGCAGATTGGCATTTCGCCCATTGATGTTACAGTAAACATCACCCCGGACGAGTTGCTAAACCGCAATTATCTCGACCAGCTTATTCAATTTTCCGGCCTTGGACAAAGTGTGATTCAATCCTTTAGAACAGCAGTTGTAACCAATTTCAACGCCTTTTACACCTACAACAACAACCAGGGGAGCCAGAAAAAAAATGCCCGTTACTTCCGGGTAAATGTTGAATATGGCGGTGAAGCGCTTTACCAGATTTTGCAAAACCTGCTGGATAAAGAAGGGCAGATTGGTAAATTTAAAACCTTTCGGTACGCAAAAACATCCGCCGATTTCCGTTTGTATAAACCAGTAAACAAAGGCACTATGGTTGCTTTCCGCCTATCGGGCGGGGTGGCCTTACCCATTGGTCCTTCCAATGTACTTCCTTGGGAAAAATACGCTTTTGCAGGAGGAAGCAACAGCATCCGGGCCTGGCTTCCCAGAAGGCTTGGACCTGGATCTTATGCGCCGCCCGGTTCAGACCCCAACAATTTGAGAACCGAGCAGCCTGGTGAAATCATTCTGGAATCCAGCATTGAAGTGAGACAAAAACTTGTGGGTTTTCTTGAAGGAGCAGTTTTTGCGGATGCGGGAAATGTATGGAATTTGAAATATGACGCCGCAAGACCTGGGGCAGAAATAACCCCGTTTTTTCTTCGGGAACTCGCTTTTGGAGGTGGCGTCGGGCTTCGTTTCGACTTTTCCTTTTTGATTGTACGAATAGATGCTGCCACCAAAATCTACAATCCAGCATTCTCGAAAAACGACGACAAATGGCAGATTCGCAATCTGAGCTTTTCAAAACCATTTGGCGTGAAAGGACAGACCATCTGGAATGTGGGGATCGGATATCCGTTTTAATCAAACTCTCCGGCCAGGATGTCCTGTTTCAGACCCTTCAATTCTGAAAGTGCATGAAAATCAGACTGGTTTTCTGCAACCGGAAGTCCGAGGTCTAGAACTTCAATGGCTTCATTTATCAAACCAATTTCTGCCATGAGTTTGGCAGCCTGGAAATAGGCAGGCAAATAAGCCGGATAGTCCAAAAGCAATTCCCGATACAAGGGCAAGGCCGCTTCTTCGTCTTTCTTCATTATTTCCAAACAGATGGCATAATGTAGAAATGGCTCATTCGGATCTTCTGCTAAAAGGCCACGAAGGTATTCGATTCGGTCCTGTGGGTTTTCCATTTCCAAAAGTACTCAGACCCGAATTCAAAAAATAAGACCTGAAGGAATTCGCTGCCACATCAGCGAAATGCTACCTACCCCAACTGCAAACAATATCAGCCGGTTAAACCAGATTTCTGCTTCCTGAAAAAAGGTAGTCAACAAATATTTTAAGCCAAGTATCAAAGCCACCACCATCACCTGACCCGCTTCAACACCCAAATTAAAACCTGTCAAAGGAATTAGCAGAGAGTCTTCTTTTCCAAGCATCATCCGCAGGGTATTGGCGAAACCGAGTCCGTGTACCAAACCAAAAATGCCGGCCATTGAAAACAAACTGATGAAGGATTGAGCATTTTGGCGAAATAAAAACTGAGAAAGTGCGGTGATAAAAATGCTTAATGGAATAAGGAACTCAACCAATTCAGGGGAAATCCGAACTTGTCCGGTCCCACTTAAAGCAAGTGTCATGCAATGGCCCAAAGTAAAAGCCGTAACAAGGAGCAAGACTTTTTTGAACTCCGACAAAGACCATGGCAAAACCAAAGCCAAAAGGAAAAGCTGGTGATCGAGTGCATCAAAAGAAACGATGTGCGCCCAGCCAAGCTTGAAATAAAAAAGCAGGGTATCTGTCATTGACTTTTCGCAATTATGTAAAAAAACTCGGCGAAAGTAAAACTCACTTTCCAATATTGCGCGCAATCTGAATCTTTGTTCAAGGATGGCAGTGATTGTAGGATAAAAAATACGAAAATGAGTCACCAAATCTTTAGGTCCGAAGACAGGGGTTTTTCGGATTTAGGCTGGCTGAAAAGCAGACATAGTTTCAGTTTCGGCTCCTTTTATAACCCGCAATTAATGGGTTTTGGCGCCTTACGGGTTTTGAACGACGACATTGTGGGGCCGGGCGCAGGTTTTAATACCCATCCCCACGACAACATGGAAATCATTTCGATACCCCTGGAAGGAAGTCTCGAACACCGCGACAGCATGGGAAATCATGGGTTTATTCATACTGGAGAAATTCAAGCCATGAGTGCCGGAACCGGTATTTTCCACAGCGAATACAACCAAAGCGGAAGTTCCCTTGTCCGGTTTTTACAGATCTGGATTGTGCCCAATAAGAGAAATGTATCACCCCGCTACGCGCAGATGAAAATCAAGCCTGAAAGACATCATAACAATTTTGGGGCCATCATTTCTCCGGTTCAGGGAGAAGAAACCATTTGGATTCACCAAAATGCAAGCTTATTCCTTGGGAATTTTGAGGCTGAAAAAAATGCACAAATCCCGGAAGCCAAAAATGGAATTGGTAATTTTCTACTTGTCTTGAAAGGAAAAATCAATATATTAGACAGCACTCTACAAGATCGGGATGCCATTGGAATCACTGAAAGCCCGATTACTGAAGTAAGCATAATGGAGCAATCTCAAATATTGCTCCTGCAACTACCATTAAACCCATATTCAAAAAATTAAATGGAGAAAGAAATTCTCACCCGCACCCAATGGACTCTGGACAGAAACCATTCCCAAATTCATTTCCAGATTCGCCATCTCATGATTTCCTGGGTAAGTGGAAATTTTACAGAATTTCACGGCTCGTTCGAATCTAAGGATGACAATTTCGAAAATCCATCTGTAGATCTAACGGTGAAGGTGGACAGCATTAGCACCGGAAACAATGACCGCGATGAGCACCTCCGTAGCATAGATTTTTTTGATGCCGGGCAATACCCAGAAATCCGTTTTTTCTCAAAAGGAATTCACACGGAAGTTAATGGCAAACAGAGAATTTCAGGAGAAATCAATATTCATGGGATTAGCAGGGAAATTACCCTGGACATGGAATTTTCAGGCATCAGCAAAGACCCATGGGGCAATGAAAAAGCGGGATTTTCCATCTCAGGAGAAATCAACCGAAATGATTTTGGCATTAACTGGAATACAACGCTTGAAAATGGTGGAATTCTGATTGGCAATCATGTAAAAATCCGCATTGATCTTCAGCTGGCAAAGGCAGCCTGAAATATTTTTACAGGTTTTGTAAGGGCGTATTGAATACACCCTGGTTCAGAAATCACACCCGTTGGCGGGCGTATTGCACTTGTCTCACCGCAGGCGGAAACGCCCTTACGGAAATGCAAATGTCTCGTCACAAAAACACCTGACCGCACGGGAATTCATCTGCGTTTCTGCCTTTTTTTGTCTGTATCACGGATTAACCGGATGAATGGATTTCGCGGATTAAATCCGTGATTTCTACGCACTTTCGCCCTTACGGAAATGCAAATATCTCGTCACGAAAACACCTGCCTGACTATCCAAATATGGTTTTTGCATCTCTGGCACCAGCGGTATCTGATGCTCATAGAAAGAGAAAAAAGAACGAACAAAGCTCCAACGGAGCATCATTGTATAGGTTCAAACCCATTGGTTTTTGCAATCCTGGCACCAGCGGTGCCAAATGTTAATAGAAAGAATAAAAAACAGACCAAAGCTCCAGCGGAGCGTCATTATATCGCCTCAAACATTTTTCAGGACATGACATTAACTCCCTCCCAATTCCATCATTCACCCGTATTGAAACAAAAAAAGAGGTGCCGCCCAAGCGGGAAGCACCTCTTTCGACTTTACACATTATGTAGGTTTAATTAATAACGACTTTGAAAGACTTCAGCGGTGCTTCTCCTTCAGGACCAACAAGCACCTGGTAGATGCCGGCCGGAAGACCCTGAATATCCATGTTTATCTTGCTGTTGCGGGC
>CAMDMI010000025.1 GCA_945902135.1 Spirosoma fluviale | reverse complement strand
CCATCTCCTTTGGTAAAAATAGTCCGAATGTTTGCCACAGTTCGGTTAATATTGTCTGTTGCGGTTTCGCAAAGTATAGCAACACCATAAGGTCCATAGCCTTCATAAACTACTTCTTCATAGTCCTTATCATCTTTGCTAATCGCTCTTTTGATTGCTGCATCAATACGGTCTTTTGGCATATTAACCCCCTTTGCGGTTTGCATCGCGGCTCGCAGTCGAGGATTGTTTTCGGGCAATGGACCAGAATTTTTTACAGCCATTACAATTTCCTTACCAAGCCTGCTGAAAGCCTTTGCCATCTTGTCGAAGCGGGCAAACATCTTATGCTTCCGCGTTTCAAATATTCTTCCCATTGTATTTTTTACTGCTGCAAATTCAGGAAGTCTGGAACGATTTTCAAAATCAATTTCGCTGTATCTATCAAGTTTGTGAAAAAAAAGGCTGCAATTGGTTTTCCAAGACAGTTTCTGGATTTTTTTATTGTTTAAATTTTATTCCACATCCCACCAATTTGGCAATTGTATTGGGGTTGGAGACCGCTTTTCCAGCCAATAATTCCTCCATGGCTTGCTCTAAATATTTTTCTCTTTTCTCCTTAATGGTTTGAAAATCACTATCAATTGCCCCCATGTAAACAACCTTTAATTGCCCAGACTCCTTTTTTAATATGAAAATCTGGGGTGTCTTCTTGGCCCCAAATAAGCAAGTGGTGGCCTGTGTCTCGTCAAAAAGGTAAGGAAAGGAAAAGCCCTTTTCCTTTGCCTGTGTTTGCATGTTTTCAAAACTGTCTTCCGGTTCTAATTCGGGATCATTAGGATTAATGGCAATCAAGGGATAACCCAATGGTTCATATTTTTTGTTCAGGGCAATAATGCCTTCTTCATATTTCTTTGAAAAAGGACAATGGTTGCAAGTGAAAACAATTAAGAATCCTTTGGCAGAACTGTATTTCATCATGCCAAGTTTTACCATACTTCCATCAATATTTTTTAGTTCGAAGTCGGCAACAAAATCCCCGATTTTATAACCAAGTTCAATAGGCTTTGCGGCTATGTTTATCAAAGAAACCGCAAGAATTGCCAGTATTGGAAGGAGCCTTCTTAAGGACATTTTTAATGGGTATTTGTGTGAAAACTAATTGAATCAATCATAGAACGAAGTTTTTTTTCCGTGATTTCAGAGCTTGCAAATAGTCTTTTTTTTCTTGAATTGTTCAAAACGAGGGTCATGGGAATTGCGCCATTCCAATCAGGTTCTACTTTTCTAAGCCATTTGTTATAATTTGGTTCGTCTAATAATAAGACCTTTGCGCCCTGAAGATTATTTTTTACAAAAGGGTCGAGTTTTTCTGTCTTCTCTTTTGCGAAATCAAGGCTTACATAAATAAACTGGATTGCCGTTCCACTTTTTTCTTTCCTTATTTTTTCGAAAACCGGAATTTCACGTAAACAAGGCTTACACCAGCTTGCCCAGAAATTGATTACTGTGGTGCTGTCGGTAGAATCCGAAAGTATCTTTTCCAATTCCCCCCATTTGATGATTCTGCTGGCATTGTCTTGAGCCTTGATTTTTGGCAAAATCAACATGAAAATGAGGAAACAGGAAATTGAAATGTGTTGGTTACTGAGGGATATCATCATTCAAATGAAACACTTGTCTTATTTGCTTCAAAGGTGCTTTTCTTTTTTGCAGGATATTTACAAATTTGAAGACAAATGGAAGACAAACAATCTTTGAAAACAGGGGAGCGGATATCTGTCTTTCATGCAATTCGCGGGCAAATACAGACCTTAGCGCCATATTTTTTTCGACGGGTAAAACTTCCACCGGCTGAACGGATTGAAATTCCGCTCCGAGATGGAGATTTTGTGGATGCAGATTTCAGAAAAGGAGCCGGTCGCGGCCTCGCCATTCTTAGCCATGGTTTGGAGGGCAGTTCTGATGCTGTCTATATCCGCTCAATTACAAAGAGTTACCTTCATCGTGGTTGGGATGTGCTCGCCTGGAACTTCAGAGGGTGTTCCGGAAGACGCAATCGATTGCATCGCCTGTACAATTCCGGAGCCGTTGAAGATCTTCAAGATGTGGTTTCCTATGTGTCTTCAAAGTTGAAGCCGGAGCGGATTCAACTTGCTGGTTTTAGCCTTGGAGGAAATCTTATGCTTCTTTGTCTTGGTCGCCATAGTTCCTGGCTTGCAGCACATGGCGTTGAAAAAGCACTCGCGGTTTCGGTTCCGCTAAATTTGGCTGCAACCTCCGCCAAAATCGACAAGTGGTGGAATCTGCCTTACAGCAATGTTTTTTTGCGGAATTTGAAAAGCAAAATTTACTGGAAGGAAGAACAATTTCCGGGTTATTATCCTTTGGAGCGAATTAAGAAAAGTAAATCGCTGTGGGAGTTTGATGACAATTGCACTGCGCCGCTTCATGGTTTTGAAGGCGCTGACGATTATTACCGCAAATGCTCCTGCCTTTATGTTATTCCTGAAATTCAGATTCCAACCTTGGTGGTCATTGCCAAGAATGATCCGATTTTGGCCAGAGGCAACTATGAGGAAGTCCTTGAAATGAACCCCAAAGTAGAGTTCTTAATAACTGAAGGGGGAGGACACTGCGGATTCTGGGGGATGAATGTATTCTAAAGCCGAAAAAGCTTGTTTTTTTATCAATAACTGGCTTGGAGTTCGCTCAAAATTTAGAATTTTGCATCACTATTACCAACGACTTATGAAAATTCTGGTCTGCATCTCTTCGGTGCCCGACACTACCTCGAAAATTTCGTTCTCAGACAACGGCACCAAACTTGACAACAACGGTATTACCTGGATTATTGGTCCGTATGACGACTATGCGCTTGCAAGAGCAGTAGAACTCAAAGAGGCCAGTGGCAATGGCAGCATTACTGTTATCCACGTTGGTGGTGCAGAAAGTGAACCCGTAATCCGCAAAGCACTTGCAATTGGTGCTGATGAAGCGGTTCGTGTGGATGCCCATGCCAGCGACGGTTTTTTTGTAGCAGCGCAAATTGCTGCATATGCAAAAGACAAAAATTTTGACCTTGTTCTTATGGGCCGCGAATCAATTGATTACAATTCTGGCATAGTGCATGGACTTGTAGCCGAACATTTGGGTATGACGGCCATTTCACCTGTGATGAAATTAGAAGTGAATGGCAGTGAGGCGATAATGGATCGTGAAATTGAAGGTGGAATGGAAACGCTTTCCGCAAGTTTTCCACTTGTGCTTGGTTGTCAGGAACCAATTGCAGAATGGAAAATTCCATCCATGCGCGGCATTATGGGTGCAAGGACCAAACCACTCAATGTTATTCCTGCGGTTGCGGCCAGCTCAGGCCTTTCATTTAAAAACTATGAACTACCCCCGCCAAGAACCACTTGTAAAATGGTTGCGGATTCTCAGGTTGCAGAACTTGTAAGCCTGCTCAAAACAGAAGCAAAAGTTATTTGATATACACATTAGCCAAAAAATAAAATGTCAGTTTTAGTATTCCTTGAAATCAGCGAAGGCAGTATCAAGAAGTCTTCCATTGAAGCATTGGTTTATGGGCATAGCCTGCAGTTGGGTGATGTACATGCCATGGTTGCCGGCAATCCTTCCAATTTAGATGAAGCGGCTAAATTCGGTGCTGTAAAAATCCATTCCATTTCTGACAGTAGATTCCAAAACATGGACTCTGTCGCTTATTCTGAGGCGCTTTCGGGTCTTGCCACGCAAATCGGAGCCTCAGTGATTGTTTTGGCAAAGTCTGCCTTTACAGATTCATTGACCGCCAGGACTTCTTTTATTTGGGATGCCGCTGCTGCAACCAATGTAGTTTCCTTGCCTGATTCCGAATTTAATATCAAGAGAAGTATTTTCACAGGAAAAGCATTTGAAACTGTGGCACTTTCTTCAGAAAGAAAGATTATTTCTGTGAGGAAAAATGCTGTTGCAGTTACAGAATCTCCTGCATCAGGCGAAGTTGTGTCTTTTCAACCCTCGGTGAGTTCAAAGGCATTTGCCATCAAAACAATTTCAACTGAAAAGACAAGCGGCGAAGTACTACTTTCAGATGCGGAAATCGTAGTAAGCGGTGGTCGCGGTTTGAAAGGCCCGGAAAATTGGGGCTTGATTTCCGATATGGCCAAGGTTTTAGGCGCCGCAACCGGTTGCTCCAAGCCTGTTTCCGACTTGCATTGGAGGCCACACCATGAGCACGTGGGCCAAACCGGAATTAAGGTGAGTCCAAATCTTTATTTTGCAATTGGAATTTCAGGTGCGATTCAGCATGTGGCCGGAATTAGTTCCAGCAAAGTAATTGTGGCCATCAATAAAGACGCTGATGCACCAATTTTTAAGGTTGCCAATTACGGAATTGTCGGTGATGCTTTTGAGATTGTTCCAAAGTTAACCCAGGCATTGCGCGAAGCTCTTTGACAAAGAGAAAATTATTTCTTTTTTTACTTTAGAAATCCATTCCGGAACCAATAAACCGGATTTTGTTTAATAACATTCTAAGTGCAGAAAATTCAGCTTGAAATTTTGGGCTTAAGCTCAAGCCAGTCGCAGGCGGGCTCATTTGCCCTTGTCCTCGGCGAGGAATCCGGTAACCGGAGGCTTCCCATTATTATTGGAATGTTCGAGGCACAGGCAATCGCCATCGAAATCGAAAAAATCAAACCAAATCGACCTATGACCCATGACCTTTTCAGGTCTTTTGCGGAGAATTTTAAAATTACGGTCGAGGAAATTTTGATTTCTGAACTTAAGGAAGGTGTTTTCTTTTCTAAGGTAGTTTGTACTGACGGCTTGAAGCGTGTAGAAATAGATGCCAGGCCATCTGATGCCATTGCCATCGGACTCCGGTTTGGGGTCCAGATTTTTACCTATGAAAATATTCTCAGTGAGGCTGGAATTGTGCTTTCAGATTTTGTGGAAGATGGGGATGATGCCCGAGAGAAATTGCCGGTAGAACCGAAAATGACAAAAAAAGATTGGGCGAAGGACTTAACTATCGATGATCTGCAAAAAATCCTTGATGAAGCCCTTGGGAATGAGGATTATGAAAAAGCAGCCATGGTCCGTGACGAAATCAACAAAAGAAACTAGGCAATACGCCTTGAATGGCAGGATTCCTGCAACCGAGTATTTCTCCGGGCAAAATAAAGTCTGACAGAATTTAATGACCAAGAGACAAAATTTAGAACATCCTTCAGATAATTCCAAGATGGCAATTTCATCCATTCGGATAAAAATGGTGGATTTGAAAACCCAGTATGGGAGATTAAAGTCGGAAATTGATCAGGCGATATCCGCTGTAATTTCAGACTCAGATTTCATAAACGGGCAGGCTGTTCAGGAATTTTCTGCTGATTTGGCAAACTGGCTTGGAAGTCGTTTTGTGATTCCTTGCGGGAATGGTACTGATGCACTTCAGTTGGCTTATATGGCTCTGGGCTTGAAGCCCGGTGACGAGGTAATCGTTCCGGCATTCAATTATGTGGCTGCAGCAGAAGCGGCGGCTTTGCTGGGTATCGTACCGGTTTTTGCAGATGTGGATTCCCAATCCTTTAATCTGGATCCTCTTTCGGCGGCTGCTGCCATAGGGCCGAAAACCAAAGCCATAGTAGCAGTTCACCTTTTTGGTCAATCCAGTAAGCTGGAAGAAATTCATTCGCTTTGTGAGAAGAATGGTTTGTTTTTAATTGAAGACAATGCACAAGCCATTGGCGCGGAAATGACCAATGGAAAATTTGCAGGTAAAAAGCTTGGCACTATTGGAGATATTGGGACAACCAGTTTTTTCCCGACCAAAAATCTTGGTTGCATGGGCGATGGCGGGGCCTTGTTTTGCCAGGATGAGGAATTGGCAATTCGCATCAGAATGATGGCCAACCATGGTCAGAGGCAGCGTTACCAATATGATGCAATTGGAATGAACTCCAGACTTGATACCATTCAGGCCGCAATTCTGCGTGTGAAATTGCCGCATCTCAATTCTTTTAACAAGGTGCGTCAGGAAACTGCCGACGCCTATTCCCTTATTTTAAAAAACAGGCCTGGTCTCATTGTCCCGGAAATTGCTACTGGGTCCTCGCATGTTTTTCACCAATATACAATTCGGTTTGAAGAACAGGGGAGGAGGGATACAGTCAGAGAAAATCTTAGGCTCGCCGGAATCCAAAGCATGGTTTATTACCCACTTCCTTTGCATCTTCATACGGCATATCGCACACCGCGGCACCCGGAAGGCAGTCTTCCTACAGCTGAAAAACTATCGTCTCAAGTTCTTTCTTTGCCAATTCACAGTGAAATGACGGAAGCGCTGGTTCAGGAAATTTGCTCAGCAATCTAATAAAGAAACATAAATTAATATCTTCATATTCAAATAATTAGGATGAAAACTACAAGAATTGGACTCTATTACGATGGCAATTACTTTTTTCAGGCAAGCAATTTTTATGCGTACGGTCACCACAAACGGAAACGAATCAGCATCTCCGGACTCCATGAATTTGTGCGGCAGCAGGTAGCAGCTTTTGAAAAAGCGGAACCAGAGAACTGCATGGTTTGTGATGCCCATTATTTCAGGGTTCGGCCCGGTGCTTCCGAAGCCTCTCAGCGGGGGGATTTGCTTTTTTGGGACCGTGCATTTGATGATATTCTTTCTGCTGCCGGCGTTACTACCCACTATATCCCTTCAAAGCTTGGACAGGATGGACAGCGTGCGGAGCGGGATACCGACATTTGGCTCGCCTTAGAAGCGTATCAAAATGCAAGAGTCATGAACCTAGATTACGCGGTGTTGCTGGTGGGAGATGCAGATTACTTGCCATTGGTTTCAAAACTGAATAGTTTGGGAACCAAAGTGATTCTTTTTGGCTGGGAAATTGATTATACCAATGAGAACAACAACCGGATACAAACCAAGGCTTCTCAGGAACTCATGGATGCGGTGAATTATCCGCTTGAAATGAATAAAATTATTGATGACTTCAACTACCCAATTGCCGATTATGTTTCCGGCCTCTTTGTTTCGAATGAACCCAAAAAGCCTGTAAAGCGTGAAGAAGAATCTGCCGAGCTAGGAGAAGATAAAATAGGTACAATTCTTAATCTCCGGAATGGGTTTGGATTCATAAAATACCCTCCAAACAATGTTTTCTTTCACTTCTCCAACGTTATGAACTGCGATTTCCAGGATCTTCATTCTGGCGACACCGTCGTATTTGATCTGGAGAAATCGGATGAAGGTCAGGACATTGCCAAAAATGTACGCCTCGCAGGAGCTCTTGAGTTTAATTGATTGGGCATGAACATGCTGGATAAGCTTGAATACACAATTCTTCGCCCTGATTGTACGCAAGCAGAAATAGAAGCATTGGTAAAAAAAGCCATAGACTTTCAGATTTTTGGCGTTTGTATTCCTCCTTATTGGGTAAAAGCAGCAAAGCGAATGGCAGGTTCTGCACTTTCTGTGGTCACGGTAATTGGTTTTCCCCTCGGTTATCAAAAGACTTCCGTGAAGCTCGCAGAAGCAGAAGAGGCAATGGCCGATGGTGCAGATGAACTCGATATGGTGATGAATATTTCAGCATTTCGAAGTGGTATGGAATCTTGGGTAAAAGGGGATATCGCGCAGCTTGCTATGGCTTGTCACAAGCAGGAAAAACTTCTGAAGGTAATCATTGAAACCAGCCTGCTTCAGCCAGCCGAAATTATCCGTGCTTCTGAAATTTGCATCAGTGCGGGTGCAGATTTCGTGAAAACGAGCACTGGTTTCGGTAGTGCTGGCGCAACAGTTGAAAATATTCGCTTAATACGGGCTGCCATTGGAAGTGAAGCAGGTATAAAGGCTTCTGGTGGAATTAAGACGCTCGAATTTGCCAGCCAATTGGTTGAAGCGGGTGCCAATAGAATAGGTACATCTTCAGGACCAGAGGTTTTTATACAGGGCTGAAATCATTTGCCTTTTATTTAAAAAAAATCCAATATTCCGTGACCATAATCGGGAAATACGCTCTATATTTATAAAGTGCCCGTAGACAAAATTCCATAGGCATTATTCAATGAAAGAAATTGATATTCAAGATAGTTCTGTTTTTGAAGAGGCCATGCAGGCCTTTGAAGAAAACCCTGTAATCCTGATTCAATTCCCTGAAGTTTTTGGATTGATGGCTTTGCCAAATCAAATTGGAGTCAATGGTTTAAACCAAACAAAGAATCGACTGTCCGGTAAGTATTATGGCTCAGTGATTGGGAGTGCCGAAAAATTCTTTGGAATGCAGGAGGATTATTATGAAGACCTGCCTTATTTAAAAGGTACTGAAGATTACAAGCTACTTGAAGGCTCTATTCTTCGGTTAAAAATTTCGGGGCCGGAATTAAACTCTGCGGCTGTTTGTGAAGGCTCGCATCAGAGTTTGCTTTTCAAGGAAGGCCCGATTAGATCCTTATTCCGTAAACTTGAGCAGGCATTCGAACCAATTGCGGATTCAAGTTTTTATGGAGGGAAAGTATTTTCAGCTCCATTGTGTACTTCTGCCAATATGAGTGGCCACGAAAATGGCTCAATTGTAGATTTGGAAATTGCTAGGGAATTTGGAAAGCGCCAGGGAATTCCTTTGTTGATCCGTTCCGAATCTCTGCCTGTACCCGGAGGGTCTTTTCCGGTTCTTTATTTACAAAATAAGGGGATTTCGGTTCAAAGGAAAGGACCAGGTCTTGAGGAGATTAAAGCCAGATTTCCTTCAGAAGTATTTCTGCATTAATCCTTTAAGGTATAGAAAAAGAAAAAGCCTGCTTTTCGGCAGGCTTGAAATTCAATTTTAGTTTTTTACTCAGGCAGTTGCTGTGAGAACACTCACAAAACTTTTACCTTCAGCTTTCTTGGTAAAGGTCACAATGCCATCCACCAATGCGAAAAGTGTGTGGTCCTTGCCAAGACCAACACCAGCACCAGGATGATGCCTTGTGCCGCGCTGGCGAACTAGGATATTACCTGCCCTGGCAGTTTGACCTCCGAAGAGTTTTACTCCAAGTCTTTTGCTATGGGATTCACGGCCGTTTTTCGAACTACCTACCCCTTTTTTGTGTGCCATGGATTATGATTTAATCTTTTCAATTGAAACCAGAGAAAGGTGCTGACGGTGACCATTCAGCTTGCGGTATCCTTTCCTTCTTTTTTTCTTGAAAACCAAAACTTTGTCGCCTTTGGAGTGGCTAATTACACGGGCAGTAACCTCGGCTCCTGAAACCAGGGGAGCGCCGATTTTTACTGATCCATTGTCAGATACGAAGAGAACATTTTCAAGAGAAAATGAACTACCTTCATCATGTGGCAGTCGGTCCACCAGGACTTTCTTGCCTTCTTCAACCACGACCTGCTTGCCGAGGATCTCTACAATTGCGTACATACTGTTTTCAAAAAGGAGTGCAAAAGTAGACGAAAGAATCTAACCGGCAAAAAAATTCTAAACCTTTGATAATAATATCTCTTGAAGTGCCTCAATAGTGAGCGGAGGGGCTGTTCCTTCAGGGTTTTCAAACAATTGATTGTTCATGGCTGATTTCCTTTCCTGGAGTTTTAAGATTTTTTCTTCTACCGTGTTGGCAGTAATGAATTTATATACGGTTACCCTGTCTTTCTGCCCGATTCGGTGTACCCTGTCCATAGCCTGCAATTCGGCTGCTGGGTTCCACCAGGGGTCGAGCAGAAAAACACAACTTGCCTCCACAAGGTTTAGCCCGAATCCACCTGCTTTGAGTGAAATCAAAAAAATCCGGCAGTCAGAATTCTTTTGAAAATCATCCACCTGGGCTTTGCGGTCGCCGGTCTTGCCGGTGAGCATGGCAAAAGGCGTATTTTTTTCCTTCAAATAGGCGGCGAGCAAATCCAAATGCCTCACAAAAGAACTGAAGACCAAGACTTTTCGTCCTTCAGACAAAACCTCTTCCAGTTTTTCTTTTACCAATTCAAGCTTCCCTGATTTCCCTGTAAAATCAGCATCCAGCATGGCCGGGTGGTTTGCAATCATTCTCAGGGAAGTGAGTGCTTTCAGAATTCGAACGCTTCTGTTGCCTGCAGCTTTTGCGCTAAGGTCGCCAAGTTCTCCGCTTACAACTTGGTTACATGCCAAATATTCCAGTTCCTGTTCTTCTGTCATGGTACAATAAACGGTTGAGACAGTTTTTTCAGGAAGCTCTGAAAGCACGCTTTCCTTTGTTCGTCTTAATAGGAAAGGGCGAACCAATGCTTGCATTAATACTAGATTTTCTTGAAAGCGTTTTGGGTTTTCAATTTTTTGAAGGCTTGCTGGTTTTATCCGGCTGCTGAGAAGGCCTGGGTTACAGATTTCAGACAAGGCCCATAAATCTGCTGGTGAGTTTTGTAATGGAGTACCGGTAAGCAAAAAAATGTGTTCTGCATGCAGACTTTTTATGGCCTTGTACACGGCCGTTCCTGGGTTTTTCAAGTGCTGGGCTTCGTCAGCAATAATCACCGAAAACGGCGGCTGGGAAAAGGTTTTAGTATCGCGCATCAAAGTCTGGTATGAAACCACCATCACCTGATAATATTCCATCGCATTGCGAAGGTCTGACGAGCGATTTGGTCCACTGTGCACATATACCCGGAAATCTGGGGAGAATCGCTTCAGTTCCTGCTGCCAGTTGAATATGAGTGTACTGGGAACTACAATCAGTGCACAGTTTTGTGAGGATCCGCTTTCTCTCAAGAATCGAATGTAGGCGGCTGCCTGAAAGGTTTTGCCCAGACCCATATCATCTGCAAGAATTCCTCCAAACTTATTGGCAGAAAGGTGCACAAACCATTCAAGGCCTTTGAGCTGGTAATCACGCAGAATAAAATTAGGACTGTATTTTGATGGGTCGTCGAGGTCAACATCTTTGCTTTTTGACAGCAGAGATGTTACCCTGTCCCAATGGGTAGAAAAAACCGAGTCAGGGTTTTTCTGCATTGCCACAGCGGCAGTCCTTGGAATTGTGATTTCATTTTGCCCGGTAGAAAACAACAATAATTGCTGTAAAAATGTCTGGTCTTCCTCTGCCACAGGCAGAAATTTATCACCGATTCTCAACCAACCATTTTCCAGGTGGAATTGTGAACGCAGCCGGATAAAATCCATTTCACCGTCTTCCCAGTTGATGCTTCCCTCAATTTGGAAATAGTCTATTTTTTCGAATACCTCAAACTTGAATTGTGGCTTTTTCAAGGTTAGCTGCCCGAATTCTGGTGAAAATCGAATTTTAACCTGATCGCCCAGTTTTGGGAGTTTCTCTAGAATATGGTCGCGGAGAAATTCAAAACTGATTTTGGCTTCTCCCTTTTTAAATGTGATGTCTAATTCTTGAGAGAGTTGGGCCCGAATTTCGTTTTCTTTTGCAACATCCCTTTCCAGAATCCTGAAGACCGGCATTTCGCCATCCTCAAAAAACCAATTTGTCCCATTCGGGGCAGAATCCAGGGATTTCCATTTGCCATAAAACCAGGCCAGGTTTATTTCTAGCTGGGCAGGGAGTCTGAAATCACCGCCTTTTTTTTTTCAAAAAGGCCAAGTTGTTCTCCCTCGAAATTGAATGAGAAATTCAGTTCAGCGCTGGCAAGTGGGATGTGCTCAGAAATGGCATTTCCTTCCAGAATCGCAATTCCAGACTGCAAATCGGGAAGGACAATTTTTTTGGCGTATTCTGCAGAAAAAGAACTTTGAATCTCAATTGATTTTTTAAGGCCGAATGGGCGAAGCCTGCTTGGTTTTAATCCGGACGGAATGGTGATTAATGTGGTTCCTGCGATGGCATAGCCGGTTGATTCATCAAAAATCTGGAGCGCAGAGCCATTCAAAACAGAATCATTAAAAATTGGATCTACCTGGATTCCCGTTTCCGAAAAATTGTAGCGCATCCGCAATAAAACTTCAGGGCGGAAATTCAGTTCGCGAAAAGCAGGATACCCATCTTTCCCGGCTTCAAAAATTCTTTCTGTTCCGTCGATGGCTTTGAAAAATTCTTCTTTTGCCGTCGATAGTTTGCCCTTAAGAACCTCAAAAAGTTGTATGTTTTTTTTGTCTTTGGCTTCGGATAATTTGCGAATTTGGTTTTCAAGATTCACGGGAAGAACCTTTAATTCCTTGGCCAGGTGTTGGTTGGAAAGCCTGTGCAGTATAGAAATAAGGCGAATCTGGTGTTGACTTACCTCAGGAAAGAATGCTTCTACATTGGCTTCGCCGACTTTCTGGAATGTAAGTGAAAGGCTTCCATTTTCGAGCAGCTGGACAAGATAAGGCTCTGCCAGAATGCCGAAATTTGGATGGGAATACAAAGAAAAAACAAGTTCGTAGAGTTTATGGGACATGGTCCAGGGTGAGGCAAGCGACAAAGGTAAGCCCGATTATCGGCCTTCACTCATGATTTTTTCTGAACCTGCAGGATAATTTTCAACAGTCCTTGAATCAATAAAGAACTCGGAATCGAATTGTGTGCTCAATCGCTCTTAGTTCCTTGATTACCTGTTTGTTGTATTCTTTGTCGATGTCGGTGATTACATAGCCGATGGCAACATTCGTTTTGAGGTATTGCCCTACAATGTTGATGCTATGGCTGGCCAGAATCTGGTTTATTCTTGCTAGGATGCCGGGAACATTTTCGTGGCAGTGAATCAATCTGTGGGCATTTGCCAGTTCCGGAAGCTGGATTTCCGGGAAGTTTACACTCATGTATGTGCTGCCCGTGTTGATGTAATCCACAATTTTATTGGGTACATATTCCGCAATATTAAACTGGGCTTCTTCCGTACTTCCGCCAATGTGGGGCGAAAGCAAAACATTTGGCATTCCCTGAAGTTCTGAAATAAATGGTTCCTGGTTTGTCTTTGGTTCCTCCGGGAAGACATCCAAACCTGCACCGCGCACCTTTCCCTCGCGCAAAGCCATTGTCAATGCAGGAATATCCACCAGATGACCGCGGGCAAGATTGAGAAAAACTACTCCATCTTTCATTCGGGCAAATTGTGGCGCTCCGATCATGCCAGCATTTGATTTTCGACCATCGGCGTGCACAGTGATGATATCGGCTGTTTCAAGAAGCTGGTTCAGGCTATGGCATTTGCGGGCATTTCCAATCGCCAACTTGTCTACCACATCGTAGAAAAAGACCTGCATTCCTAGGGCCTCAGCCAGTACAGAAAGCTGCGTTCCAATGGATCCATAACCGATTATGCCGAGTTTTTTGCCCCTTACTTCGTAGCTTTTTCCTGCGCTTTTGTCCCAGCGGCCAGCATGCATCTGGCCACTCTTTTCCACAATCCGACGGGTAAGCAAGATCATTTCCCCGATGGCGAGCTCCACAACAGACCGGGTGTTTGAATAAGGAGCATTGAATACGGCCACACCTTTTTTGAGGCAGGCCTCGAGGTCTATCTGGTTGGTTCCAATGCAATAGGCTCCTACGGCGATGAGTTTGTTTGCATGTTCGAGGACCTTGGCGGTAAGCATGGTCTTGGAGCGGATTCCCAGAATGGACACATCTTTTATGCGCTCGCACAATTCATCCTCATCCAAACCACCAGACACGGTTTCCACCTGATAGCCTTCTGTTTTGAAAAGCGCCACAGCATTGGCATGGATGTTTTCCAACAACAGCACAGTTATCCGGCTTTTCGGATAGCTGATGTTCATTGGAAGGCGGTTGTCGAAGAGAAATTCCTCCAGACTGGCAGACCGGTGGTCCGCCACCGTTACCACCGATTCGCGGCTTATGTTTTCTGTGAAGGCAAAAAATTTGTTGGCCAGTCCGGCTTCCCTGATTTCATAATCGGTATATCCATCTCCGAGCACATACACTTCGCCAGGCAGGGAAAGTTCCCTCAAGAGTTTCACCTTTCCTTTATCCTGACTCAGAAAATTGCTTTCATCAAAACCGCAAACTTGTCCATCTGGGTCAAACAGGAATGAATTGGCATAGACATTTCGCTCCGGGATTCCGAATTCGGCCACAATGGGCACAATGAATTCCCGAAAACCGGAGGAGACGATGAACACTTGCTCGCCAAACTCTTGAAAAAAAGGTCTGTTTCGCTGGAAGGATTCCGAAACTTTCTCCCTGAGCACATTTACCAATTCTGAAAGGTGCTGCCGGTTTGCTTTCAACAAGGCCACCCTCGAGCGAAGGGAGTCTGAAAAAGAAATTTCACCCGCCATGGCAAGGTCCGTAATTCTGCTGATTTCAGAAGCCGCCACGCTGGCGCCCTCTTTGCCTTTCATTGAAATGAGGATTAGCTCATCCATCGCTTCCACGCGTGTAAAGGTGGAATCGAAGTCAATGATAAAGTACTTATCAAATTCCTTCATTGTTAAAAAGTCGTCTCAGGTACGACAAAAAAGTGAGCCACAAAACTACTGTGCACAAGGTGTCTTGCAAACATGAAAATCAGTTTTCATAAGCAATTAGGGATTCAGATCTAGGATAAAGTGTTCGGTTTGCTTTGTGTTTTTTTGATAAAGCGCAGTAAAAAAGCTGAGTTATTTTTGTGTTTTTACACCTCATTTCAATGGAATTGTTTACAATTAATTAATATTCAATAGTTTGTAATGTATTAGGACTGAAAAAACCTATTCCTATATTTGCACCCCGATTTTTTGCTTAAATAACTATTAAGAACAACACATGGAAAAAATAATGTACATCATCCCTGCCTTCGGTTTGGTTGGCCTGATTGTCATGTGGGCCAAGTCGGCCTGGGTAACTTCACAAGATGCCGGCGATGAGAAAATGCAGGAACTTGCTGGCTACATCGCCAACGGAGCCATGGCCTTTTTGAAGGCGGAATGGAAGGTCCTTACCTATTTTGCAATTTTTACAGCCCTTTTACTAGCCTGGTCCGGAACATTGTTAGAAACTTCTAGTCCAGTTATTGCGATTTCTTTCCTGATTGGTGCAGTGCTTTCTGCATTCGCCGGTTATATCGGAATGAACATCGCAACAAAAGCGAATGTGCGTACAACGCAGGCTGCACGAACTTCTCTTTCGAAAGCCCTTGCAGTTTCTTTTACAGGAGGAACTGTAATGGGATTGGGCGTTGCCGGACTTGCGGTATTTGGCCTTGGAACCCTTTTCATTATTTTCTACCATATGTATGCTGCCGGTGGTTCGCCAACGGGTCCAGGCATGGTTAAGGCAATTGAAGTTTTGGCGGGATTTTCCCTTGGTGCCGAATCAATTGCACTTTTTGCCCGTGTAGGTGGCGGTATTTATACCAAGGCTGCGGATGTGGGTGCCGATCTGGTTGGAAAAGTAGAAGCTGGAATTCCAGAGGATGATGTTCGTAACCCAGCCACGATTGCCGACAATGTGGGGGATAATGTTGGAGATGTTGCTGGAATGGGCGCCGATCTTTTCGGTTCTTATGTGGCTACCATCCTTGCTACAATGGTTCTTGGCCAGGAAATTGATGCCTCAGGCGATGGATTCAGTGGTCTTTCTCCAATTCTGCTTCCAATGGTGATTGCAGGTCTCGGTATTTTGTTTTCCATCGCAGGAACCTTGTTTGTTCGTATTTCCGGAGAAGATTCAAATGTTCAGAATGCCTTGAATCTTGGCAACTGGTCTTCCATGATTCTTACTGCGGTCGCATCCTTCTTCTTAGTGAAGTTTATGCTTCCTGAAACGATGAGCATCCGTGGTTTTGAATTCTCTTCAATGGATGTTTTCTGGGCCATTTTCACTGGTTTGGTTGTGGGTGCGCTCATGAGCATTATCACTGAGTACTACACTGCAATGGGCCGTCGTCCAGTGCTTTCCATCATCAATCGCTCTTCAACCGGACATGCCACCAATATTATTGGCGGACTTGCAGTTGGAATGGAGTCGACAGTATTGCCAATTCTTACGCTTGCTGCGGGGATTATAGTTTCGTTTTCATTTGCTGGCCTTTATGGTGTTGCAATTGCTGCCGCCGGAATGATGGCAACAACTGCCATGCAGCTTGCCATTGATGCCTTTGGTCCAATTGCAGATAATGCTGGTGGGATTGCTGAAATGTCAGGGCTTCCCGAAGAAGTTCGCAACAGAACCGATAATCTTGATGCTGTAGGAAACACCACAGCAGCTACCGGAAAAGGATTTGCCATTGCTTCTGCCGCTCTTACTTCACTTGCTCTTTTTGCAGCATTTGTTGGAGTTTCAGGCATTGATTCGATTGACATTTTCAAGGCGCCTGTTTTGGCGGCTTTGTTTGTTGGGGCGATGATTCCATTTATTTTCTCTGCACTTGCCATTTCAGCTGTTGGCCGTGCTGCCATGGATATGGTGAAAGAAGTTCGCCGCCAGTTCAAGGAAATTCCAGGTATTATGGAATATAAGGCAAAGCCTGAATATGAAAAGTGTGTTGCGATTTCTACGGAGGCTTCCATTCGCGAAATGATGATGCCGGGTGCTATCGCTTTGCTTACTCCACTTATTATTGGTTTCGGTTTTAAAGGCGTTTTCCCTGATACATCTTCCGCTGAAATGCTCGGTGGCCTTTTGGCAGGTGTAACTGTATCTGGCGTATTGATGGGTATTTTCATGAACAATGCCGGTGGTGCCTGGGACAATGCCAAAAAGTCTTTTGAAAAAGGCGTGAACATCGATGGCCAGATGTATTACAAAAAATCTGAGCCACACAAGGCATCTGTTACTGGTGACACAGTAGGAGATCCTTTCAAAGATACTTCCGGACCATCCATGAACATCCTCATTAAGTTGATGTCGATTGTTGCGCTGGTAATCGGACCATTCATCAGCACTGGTAAAAAGCATGTTCAGTCTGCGCCAAAAGCGCCGGTTGAAAAAATGATTGTGATGAAGTAAATCTTATCTATTCAAAAATTTAGAAGAACCCCGCCAAAAGCGGGGTTCTTTGTTTAGGTAATTGGATAAGCCAATTCCATGTTATTTTCGCCCAAAGACCAATCCATATGTCAAGTATAAAAATCCCACTGCATTTTGAAGGTTCGCTGGGAGAGAAGACAGGTTATGCCCAATTTGATACAGGTGCCTCATTTTCCTGTTTGAATCCGGATTTTCTTGAGCAGCTCGAGGTGCCGGTGAAGATGCTTAAGCCTATGGAAATTGCCACGGCTGCCGAAGGCACTTTTCTTCATATTAGGGAAAGAGTGGTTCTTGATTTTTATTACAATGACATTCGTCTTTCGGATGAGTTTATGGTGATTCCTTCTTTGTCTGAGGAGGTAATCATTGGCGTGAATACTTTGCAGAAATGGCGGATCAAACTGGATTTTGAACACGATACCGTAATTGTGGATCCGAAAGTGGCAAAGGCAATTTTGAAGTAATACGGTTAGGTCGCACAATCTAATAGGGCAAAAGCGGGTGTTTGCGTGAGGGGGCGACGCAGAAATCCTTTGGCCGAAGGGCAAAGATTGCAGCAAAGCACCCGGTGCACCAAGGGTGCACACGCCCAAAATAGAATCATGAAAATCATGGGATTTGGGCATGAAAGAAATATGGCCATTTTTGCACCATGCAAAAAACAGCAGGGGATAAGGGTGAGGCTTTCGATAATTTCGATGAGTTTGCCCGCGATTACCGCGACATCCACAACGAAAACATCCGCCTGACGGGGGCAGACAGCCAATATTTTTCTGAGTATAAGGTGAAATGGCTGCGGGATTTTTATGGTAAAAAGGAGCCATCCGATGTTCTTGACCTTGGCGCAGGAGATGGAACTTGCCTCACATATTTCAGCCAGTATTTTCCAAAAGCAAAGCTCTTTGGAATTGATGTTTCAGAATTGAGCATTGAAGAGGCGGCTGCCAAAAACATCCCTAATGCGGAAGTAAAGGCCTACAATGGAACTGAAATTCCATATTCAGACAATTCCTTCGATGTGATTTTGGTTGCCACCGTAATGCACCACATCCGATTTGAATTGCATGAAGGCCTGATGAAAGAGGCGCTTCGGGTTCTTAAACCCGGTGGGCGACTTTTTATTGTGGAGCACAATCCCTGGAATCCGGTTACCCTGCATATGGTGAATACCTGTCCGTTTGATGAGGATGCGGTTTTATTGAAGCCAGGATATACAAAATCATTGTTGAAGAAATCTGGTTTCCGCAAAGCTGAAAACCATTTTACCCTGTTTTTTCCAAGAGGGGGTGTTTTTAAAGCGTTTCATTTTCTTGAAAAGTATATGGCCGGTATTCCGATAGGAGGTCAATATGTTACGGTCGGGGAGAAGTAGCCGGACCGGATTTTCATTTGATTTTCTGGCCGTTCTGCTGCTATTTTTAGTTTCGGTCTTTTTGCGGATGCATGGTAAATCAAATGCCTTTTTCCTTGTGGCTGGGGCTGATGGACCATATTATCCGGTTCAGGTAAAAAGTATTTTGGAAAAAGGCTTTCTGGCATTTCCTGATATGCCTTTGGTTTTCTGGCTAAGCGCCGGGCTTGCCAAATTTTTATCATGGCTTTCAATCTCAGAACCTGTTCTTACCGCGGTTTGTTTGGTTGATGGCCTGTTACCGCCACTTGCCATTTTCCCGGCCTGGTTGCTGACGCGTTCTATTTTGAAATCCGATGGAGGGGAAAGGATAAAAGCATTTTTTCCTGCTTTGATTCCGGTTGCTTTCTGTGCCTTTAATCATACAAGTCTGCTTGTTTTTTCCTCCCAACTGGAAAAAAATGCAATTGCAATCGCCCCTGTTCTGGCGGCCTTGCTTTTTTTATTTCGATGGTATGATTCGGGAATGCAGAGAGCAGATGCGCGCTGGGCGGCCTTTTGGCTTTTGATTTGTGGCATTACCCATTTCGGGAGTTTTTGTATCCTCTCTGCTTTTATTCTGATTCTTTATGTGGTCAATTGGATTAAGGACCGCTCCTCAGGGCTGAGTAAGTTTAACCAGACCCATGCGTTTCTGCTCTTGGGTCTTTTTTCTGTTTTAACGCTTCTCCTTTTACTTGACCGAGATCGGTTTATGCGGCTGGTGTTTTTTCCGCTTCGTGTTTTTGAAAGGCCAAGTATTCTGGTCTTTTTGAATTCGGGGATTATGGGCATTCCGGGGTTTGGTCCAAAATTATTCTCCCTTTTCTTCCTCATCATGCTGGGGGTTTTTCTTTTTCAAACACGAAAGGAATTTGGTCGTAGAAAATGGCAGTTTGGATTATCCCTTTGGCTTTTGGGCATGGCCTTGGCTTCTCCTTTGAATGGAATTGAATGGGCAAACAGATTGGCTTACATGGCTTTTGTTCCAATAATCGGTTTGCTCGGATTTGTGTTTTCGGTGAAGAATTCCCCAATCTGGAAATGGTTTTTTGGTGGCATTTTGGTGCTATTCATGGCAGTTAATATCCTGCAACTGTTTTCAATTCCCTTGCAAACCGCTATTTCCAAGGAAGCATTGGGCGAGTTTCAGCAAATTGGAAACAGGTATCCAATCAATTCACAGGATCTGATTGTTTCCCGACAGGACCTTCGGATTTTGGGCGCCTGGAAGTATGGGGCTTCTACAAGTGCAGATTATTTGCTTACCAGCAATGATTTTGACCAGCATCGGCATTTGTTGTTCATTACCCAAAAGGCAGGAAGTAACCTTGCACCAGCTCGATTTCGCGATGTCAAAGTTACTGCAAATTCGGAGCAGGTTTTCGAAGGCTCTTATTTTGATGTATTTCGTATCCATAAATCTGGGTTTGTTTCAGGGCCCGGAAGTCCGCCGAGGGCATATGGAAAGATAGTCGGGATTTCTCCCCATTCTATTGTGGTGAAAAATGAGATTTCCGGAATTTCCAATCGGGTATTTTTTGATCCTGGAACAAAGATTTTGTTGGAGGGAAAAAGTGTCGGCCTGTCTGTCGGCCAGCATGTAGAAATATGGGGTCGTTGGGAAGTGTTTGGTCTTGGAATCAATGCCAATGAAATCCACCTCTATTCTTCAAATAAAAAACTTTAAGTAAAACCCCGGCTTAGGCATTACTTTAGAATTTCAATTCTTCAAATGGCTCGACAAAGCATACGACTGATTTTATTTCTGGCCAGCATTTCGCTGATTGGTGTTGGTTTTGTGCAATGGTTTTGGCTGGAGAAAGCCTTTGATATGAAGGAGATCCAGTTTAACCAGTCTGTTAAAATTGCATTGACAGGCACAGCGCAGCGGATGCTGGATTATAACCACAACAAGACAAAGCTCTTGGATCCTGTGAAGCAGCTTGCCGAGGATTATTTTGTAGTTCGGGTTGACGATATTATTGATGCAAACTTGCTTGAGATTTTTCTGCGCGAGGAATTGCAGAAAACACATTTGAAACTGGATTATGAATACGGGATTTACGATTGTTCCACAGATCGGATGGTGTATGGAAATTTTATAAGTCAATTGCCCAATTCCGCCAAACCCAGCCGCATGGATCTTCCTAAATGGGAAAACCAGACTTATTATTTTGGGGTTCGTTTTCCTTCCAGAGATTCTACTTTAATAGGTCAAATGGGGATTTGGCTTTTTTCATCTTCAGTTCTGGCCTTTGTGGTGATTTTCATGATCATCGCCATGATTATGATTCTCAAGCAGAAGCGGCTTTCGGAAATTCAGAAGGATTTTATAAACAACATGACGCATGAATTTAAGACCCCACTTGCTTCGATACTTGCTTCAGCAGAAACTTTAAAAAACAGCCTTCAGGCGGAAGGCTCAATGGGTGAACGGACTTCCCGTTATCTTGGGATAATCCATACAGAAGGCAAGCGGCTTCAAAATCAGGTGGAAGCAGTTCTGAAAATGGCCAATCTTGAAACTACCCGAGTTCGTCAGGAAAGGCTAAGTCTCACCGATGTAGTATTGAAAGCTGTAGAAGCACTTGAGCCAACTGTCAATGCGGCCCAAGGAAAATTCATTCTCAATTTGCCTGAGGATTTACATTATGTCTGGGGCGATGGCCTTCATCTTTCAAATGTGATTTCCAATCTTTTGGAAAATGCATTGAAGTATAACCAGGGCACACCTGAAATTCGGATTTCACTTCACGCAATTGGCAACAAGTTGTTGTTAAAGATCAGCGACAATGGCATTGGCATTCCGAAGGATGATCTTCATAAGATTTTTGACAAATTTTACCGTGTACCTACTGGAAATCTACACAATGTAAAAGGGTACGGGCTCGGGCTTTATTATGTAAAATCCGTTATTTTGGCCCATCACGGAAAGATAACGGCTACCAGTGAAATCGGCATCGGGACAGAGATTTCAATTTTGCTTCCTTCGTTGGTTTCGGGGAAATTAAAAAATTAACACAAAATGAATAGTTCACCATTGATTCTATTGGCAGAAGACGATGAAAATCTCCGATTTGTTGTTCAGGACAACCTGGAGTTAAGGGGATTCAAAGTAGAATCCTGTAACAATGGAAAGGCCGGATTGGAGAAATTCAGAAGTCTGAAAATTGATTTGTGTATTCTGGATGTGATGATGCCGGAAATGGACGGCTTTGAACTGGCTTCTAAGATCCGTGAGCAGGATGCCCATGTTCCCATCATTTTTTTAACGGCCAAAGGATTGAAAGAGGACCGGCTTCAGGGATTTAGGGTGGGTGGAGATGATTATCTGACCAAGCCGTTTAGCATTGAGGAACTCATGTTTCGGATTGAGGTATTTTTAAAACGGCCAGTGGTGCAGAAGGAACAAGAGAAGGAACATACGTATAAAACTTCCAGGCTGGAGTTTTTCCCCTCGCATCTTCGGATAGATTCAGAGGAGGGAATTCAATCCCTTACCTATAAGGAAGCGGAATTGCTGGAGTTGTTCTTTCGCAATCAGGGTCAGGTATTAAAAAGGGAGGATATTCTGATGAAGATTTGGGGGACGGATGATTATTACAAGGGGAGGAGCTTGGATGTTTTTGTATCGAAAATTAGGAAGTTTTTGAGTTGTGATCCGGAAATTGAGATTCAAACGGTTCATGGGGTTGGATTTAAAATGCTGAGACACAGTTGAAGTAAAACTTTTTTCATTTTTTTTGTATGAAGTACTTGCGTAGGAGAAAAAAAGTCGGACATTTGCACTCCCAATTCGGGGCTGTCGCAGAGAAGACAGCAAGAAAAGGGGAAAAAATAGAGAGACTTGCAAGAGAGCAAGTGGCAGGTGA
>CAMDMI010000024.1 GCA_945902135.1 Spirosoma fluviale | reverse complement strand
TTCCTGGGCATTTGCGCTGCCAAGACTTAAAAATCCAATGGCCAAGGCCGAAAAGTACTTTTTCATAAAATGTTAATTGATTGTCTCTTATTTCATTCCCTGGCAAATCCAGGTTTCAATTTTTTTCATATCAGCCTCTGGCATGGGAGGGCCACCTTTTGGCATTGGATGATCCCCTTGAAATCTGATGGCTTGAATAAACTTGGTTTTCTGTGCCTTAACAAATGTCTTGATTGTAGTGCTGTCTGAAAGTTGCGGTAAAGATCCGCCAACTCCGTGGCAAGCAGTACAGTTTTGTTTGTTGAAAATACTGTCAACACTCATGTAATTGTATTGAACAGATTCGTTACAAGTATTGTTGTTCATTGGAACTGCAGTGTGGTATGCACAACCTGCTAGCAAGCCAAAAAGCAGTAAAATGAAAAAGTGTTGAGTGAATTTTAATCGGTTTGCCATGGTTGTTTTAAATTGTTGAGTGCAATTAATGAAAAAAGATTTCCGGATGCTTTGACAGAGGATACTTTTGTGGAAAGAAATCCATGAAAATTTTATGCATCGGCCGCAATTACGCGGATCATATCCAAGAGCTGGCAAATGAAAAGCCAGATGAACCTGTTGTTTTTTTGAAGCCAGAAACGGCTCTGGTTATTGGAAATCAGTCTGTTCCGTATCCAAAATTCACTCAAGACATGCACCATGAGCTTGAAATCGTTTTGAGAATAAACAAGGAAGGGAAAGACATTTCCGAAAAGGATGCTCCTGATTATTTTGATGCCATTGGCTTGGGAGTTGACTTCACAGCAAGAGACCTTCAAACGAAGCTAAAAACGAAAGGACTTCCTTGGGAAATTTCAAAGGCATTTGACCATTCGGCTCCAGTTTCTGAATTCTTTCCAAAAAGTGAATTTTCAGATTTAGCGAATCTTAATTTTCATCTGCATGTAAACGGAGAGAAACGACAAACTGGAAATACTTCCCTCATGCTTTTCCCTTTTAATGAAATTATAAGCTGGATCTCCCGTTACTTCAGCCTTATGCCAGGAGATCTTGTTTTTACAGGAACTCCTGCAGGTGTTTCGGCAGTAAAACCCGGCGACAGATTAGAAGCCCGGCTGGAAGACAAAAAGATACTGGATTTTCTTGTTTCCTAAAATTGATGAAATTGAAAACCTGCCTTCTGTTTTTTGCTCTGGTTTTCTGGAGTGGCATTGCGAATTGCCGTCCAGGAAATCCAGTTTTCAAGACTTCAAAAAAAGGCGGCTTTTTATTTCCGATTAAACCCGGCCAACCCGCCTCAATCACTGGCAACATGGGTGAAATTCGTTCCAATCATTTTCATGGTGGCTTGGATATTCGAACCGGTTGGGCTTCCGGCGTAGCGGTTCTAGCTGCAAAGGATGCTTATGTAAGCAGGGTCATAATGGCCGGGGAAGGCTATGGAAATACGATTTTTCTTACCCATCCCGACGGTTTTGTTACCCTTTACGCGCATCTTGAAAGGCTGTCTGAGCCGCTTCATTCCGCTGTAAAAAAGCAGCAGTATGGTCAAAAATCTTTTGAGGTGGACCTTCGCTTTTTACCGGGTCAATTTGATTTTAAACAAGGCGATGTAATTGCAATTTCTGGAAACACGGGCAGCAGCCGCGGTCCACATCTGCATTTTGAAATTCGGGATACTTCCGGAATTGTGTACAATCCACTAAGCTTCGGGTTTTTGGAAGTACCCGACAAACTTCCACCGGTTGTGGACAGGCTGGCAATTGTGCCACTCGAAACCCAGGCGCGGGTGGATGGAAAGTTTGAAAGAATTGAAATTCCGGTTCGGGAAGCGGGGAAGGAATTTCTGGCAACCAGAAGACCTGAAATTAGCGGCACAATCGGATTGGAAATAAAGGCCCGAGACAGAATAAACAATGGAACATCCAACGGTGGGATTTTTTGTATTGAAATGTTCCTCGATGGAAAGTTGATTTACTACCACAACCTGAGCCAGTTTCCATTCGTAAAAAGCAACCATGTAAACCAGTTGATTAACTATCGGAATTTCAGACTCACATCAGAAAAATTCCAGAAGATTTATTATCCAGACGGATATTATCAAACCCGGAACACGCCGCAGGCCCAGCATGGAAAAATCAGAATTCCAGCTGGCTTAAACGGCGAACTTGAAATTGTTTTGTGGGATGTGGATGGCAATAAGCGGATTTGCCGCATGGGATTAAAGGGCGTGGAAAATGATTTGAAACCGCAGGCTTTTGGAATGGCGGCAACCCGGCTTTCTCACGATGTGATGGACAATACCCTCCAGATTCGTACAAATGGTGATGCAAATCCATCAGGGAATCTCGACTTATTTATTCGTGGAAAAAAGCTTGAACTTCAGCCCGCCTACAAGGAAGCCGCAGGTCTCGTTTTTTTACATGATTTAAGAACCGGCCTTCCTGATTCTGCAAGGGCAGGGGAGAAGTGCAAAAAGAAGTTTTCGTTTTGTGGACTTTTACCATCCGGTGAAAACCACAACATTTCTTTGCCGGGTCTGGGCTTAACCATTAAGGAAACTTGCCTTTTTGATACGCTTTTTCTGGAGGCCGACAAAGACGAAACAGGTGCTTGCCGATTAAATACTTCCCTGATCCCAATGGCCGATTTTATGACGGTGAGTTTGCCCTGTCAGGCAGGATTTGTTACAGATAAGCAAGTCGCCTGTGCGGAAGCTTTGTCTGGTGTGTTCAGCAAGGCGCTTCCTTCTGAGGATCGTGCTGGCAATGTTTTTTTTACAAGTAAATATCTGGGCCGCTTTCGCTTGCAACAAGATAGCACTCCACCGGTAATCAAGACAGGTATTTGCAGCTCGATGCAAGCCCGATTTGATATTTTCGACAACCTTTCAGGTATAGCAAAGGTTGAGGCGAGTATTGATGGAGATTGGGTTTTGATGGTGTTTGACAAAAAGCGGAACCTGCTTTATTCTGAACCATGGCCTTCGCAGTTGCCAATGCGCGGGGAGTTTGTGCTGAAGGTTACCGACAAGGCAGGAAATCAACGGGTATTCAGCAAGAAAATCGGAGTTTAAAATTCCTTAATCAAAAGGTCAATTTACTCACGAGGTCTTCGGATCCTGGTCGAGCATTTCTATATCTTGAATCAGCACTCGTTTTGAAATGGACTTCCCTGTTGGGGTTGCTGCTAGTCCGCCGAGGGCCGTTTCTTTATACATGCTGTCCATATTTTGTCCGACTTCTCCAAGCGCTGTAACGCATTCATCTACAGGAATTACAGCATCTACATGCGAGATGGCCATTTGTGCAGCGGCAAATGCGATGGCTGAAGCAGAAGCATTCCGAACCACGCAGGGAACTTCTACCAGTCCAGCCACAGGATCGCAGATCAAGCCGAGCATGCACTGAATTACAATTCCCACTGAATTAAAAACTTGAACCGGACTTCCACCAAGCATATGAACAAGTGCGCCAGAAGCCATGCAGGCAGCTGATCCAGTTTCTGCCTGGCATCCACCAACGGCACCAGCAAGGGAGGCATTTCGCTCAATAATTAATGCTATGCCAGACGCAACAAGCAATCCGTCGATGATTTGCTCGTCAGAAAGCGAATGAATTTTCTGGGCGCTTGTCAAAACCCCGGGTAAAATTCCTGAGGCGCCAGCGGTAGGAGCTGCGACAATCCTTCCCATACAAGAGTTCACTTCTTTGGCCGCCAATGCGGATGCTACCAGCATTGTAAACTCAGGAGAAAGTACATGTATGTTGGAATTGGCTACTTTTTTTCCTGAATTATTCACCATTCCAGACCTTGAAGTCATGTCTTCCTTTAGCCCGGTGGCGACCGCTTCTTGCATAACCTTCCAGGCCTTTAAGAGTCCTTCCCGGATTTCCTCTTCTTTTTTGTTCTTTTGCGTGATTTCATATTGGAGCACAGGTTGGTGAAGAGCCAACCCGCTCGCCGTTATTTCATCTATCCAATCTTGGAAGGAGTCAAAAAGCATATTCAAATATTTTCGGTGTACGGCCGAAATCTACGAAGGGATTTATTCTTTGGCCTATGGTCATTGAGTATTTTCCGAGCTAGGATATTTTTTCTACTGTTATTTTTTCAGGGCCTTCCAGTTTTTTCACAAGTATCGTTGGTTCCGGAAAAAATGATTTTCAAGGGACTTCATAAAACCAAGGAAACAATTGCCCGAAGAGAGATGGCATTCGGCATAGGTCAGCCATTGTCAGTGAAAGATACCGCTGAGGTATTTCGCAAATGCCTGAATAATCTTTTTAATACCCGGCTTTTTAATACTTGCCGATATCATCTTGATTCACTGAATACCAATGATTCGGGTAGGATTTCGGCCATCGTGGTTTTTGAATTACAGGAGCGTTGGTACACAATTCCAATTCCCATACTGGAACTTGCTGACCGAAATTTCAATGAATGGTGGTACGACAGGAATCATGATTTCCGGCGAATTAATGCAGGACTGACCATCATGCAAAAGAATGTCAGGGGGCGCAATGAAGACCTGATGCTGGGCATTCAAACAGGATTTACAAAAAGGCTAAATTTCTCTTATTTCATTCCCTATTTGGATAAGAAACAGATTTTCGGGATCAAACTTCAAACGATTCTCCTTTCAAATAAGGAAGTGGCAGTAAGGTCATCCAATAATATCCTTCAATATCAAAAGGACGAAAATTCTTTTGGCCGTGAAAGAATCCTGAGTGGAATTCAAATCACAGCCCGGAAAAGTATTTACCAATACCACAGCCTGGATGTGAATTATTATTATTCGAGGGTGTCGCCCTTTGTGCTGAACTTAAATCCCGATTATTTTCTTGGAAAGTCATTTCAGCGGTATTCTGAAATTAGGTACTCATTTACATTGGACCACCGCAATTACCGCATTTATGCAACCAAAGGCTGGTATATGCAGGCAAGAATCGGGAAGCTGGGGATATTGCCGACGGATAATTTTCGTCTCTGGACTTGCCAGGCCTCCTTCTCTACTTATCAGCCACTGGGAAATGGGTTCTTTTTTGCAAGCCGCTTCGAAGGAGAACTCAGCCAAAACCGAAGACTTCCTTATCTCGGATCCAGAACACTTGGGTATGAAAACCGCTTTGTTCGTGGTTATGAAAGAAATGTAATGGAAGGCAATTCGAGTTTTCATTTTCGAAACAGCCTCAGAAAGAAGATTTTCGGCAAAGTCTGGGAAACGGACCAGATTTCACTTTCTCAATTTCGGCGCATTCCATTGGATATTTATTTGTGTCCGTTTTTGGATTTTGGTGGAATTCGAAATCCATGGGTTTTGCCAGAAAACAAACCTCTGGTAAATAACTTCCTCCTTGGTTATGGACTTGGATTGCATATGGTTACATTTTACGATTTGATTTTTCGAACCGAATTCACATTCAACAGGCAAGGGGGACGAGGACTTTATTTTTCACTCATAAGCGACATCTGAAATTGGAATTTACAATCAGGCCGGCCGGCCGCAGCGATATGCCTGCAGTAATGGAAATGATACGCGGACTTGCCGCCTTTGAAAAAGCAGAAGACAAGGTTGAAATTCAGGCAGAAAGGCTCGTTGAAGATGGATTTGGAAGCAATCCGGCTTTCCATTGTGTGCTTGTCTGTTTCGGGGATGAAGTTGCAGGTTTCTGCCTAAGTTGGTTTCGATATTCTACATGGCGGGGCAGACTTCTGTATGTGGAAGATCTGTATGTGAAGGAAAAATTTAGGGGTAAAGGCGCCGGAACTGCGCTGCTTGAAGCGGAATTTCAAATCGCACAAAATCTTGAAATCCCATTTATTCACTTGCAGGTTCTGGATTGGAACACAACTGCAATTGAATTCTACAAGAAATACGATGGGCAGTTTGATGCCGAATGGCTCAATGTTTTGCTTCCTGTTCCTCCTTAATAATTCGGATTATTTCCTGTGCTGCCCATGGCGCAAGGCTCACGCCTTTTGTTCCCATTCCATTGATGCAGAATAGATTGTCTTCGATTTTTTTTATGACTGGTAGCCTGTCAAGGGTAGTAGGTCTAACGCCGGCCCAGGCCTTTTCCAGCTTCAGGTTTTGTTTGATGTGGGGCAAAAGGTCCGAAGTTACTTCTTCAAGTCCGGCTTCATCCAGAATGTGGTTTCGGACATCGCGCTCATAAGTAGATCCTGCAAGCACATTTCCATTTTCGAGGGGAATCATAAACTTGTCGGTTTTGAGGATGTCTTGTCCCCAATCTGGCATCCCAGAGAATTCATACATCTGCCCTTTTACAGGCTTGAGTTCCGGACCAACCCAAGGGCAATCAATGCCAAGGCAAGAGACCACATTTTCAAATGTTGAGCCCTTCCATTCCCAGCCATTTTTAATTTTTCTCAAGTCCTCAATTTCAAAATCTGCCAGGATGATTTTTCCGGCGCTTTCGAGATTCTTCCTGCAAGCGAAAAGAAAATTCGGCACATTCATTCTTGCCCCATCGTTTGTAATTGCCCAGGATTGAAGCTTGTTGAATATTTCCATTTGAGGATTTGTATTTTCCTCTATTTCAATAAGTTCTGAGTATCCATTCCAAGCAGATTTTGCTGCCAAAAAGTTGACTTCCTCGATGCTGTGCAGTGCTTTTCGGATGGTTCTTTTTGATAGGAAATTTCCGTCTTCCTTGTGGATGTGCATCCAGACTTTGGAGTAGAAATTTTTTGCGAATGGGAATAGAATTTCATGGTTCCAGGTCAAGGCCATTCGGCGACCGGTTACCGGGTTCATCAAACCAGCTGCTTTTTCTGAAGCACAATGTTTGTCTTCAGAATGGAGGACTCTGAAAGTTTCATTATTCATGCTCAGGTTTGAGGCAAGGCAAGCGCCAACCAATCCATGACCTAAAATCAGAAATTGAAAATCTTTCATCGTGTAATTCCGTTATCACTTGCAATCCTACAAAAAGCAGACCTCGATTTTCTTTATTATTCGTTTCAGATTGTTTTTTTTTCAGGCATTTTAGGTAAAATTGCACTTGTTATTGCACCCTTATTATGAAAGACTGGCCGATTAAAAATGGTGGACAGTTCCTTCAGATTTTTAGAACTCACGACTATGGAAAACACTATGAATGGAGTTTCAGCGAGAGAGCTGGGCTACGCAAAGGATGGGAAAGTTTACCTGAAAAGTATTTTAGGACAACCCGATCGAATTATTGGTGAAGTAAAAGCAGGCGAACAGGAAGCCGTAGACTATTTCATCAGACGCTTTGAAATAATTCGCCATAAGGTGGATTCTATGGTGGAAGCCATGGATAAAGCGGAAAACAAAGGATCTTATCTAATGCAGGTTTTGCATTTAAAGGAAGCTTTGAAAACATTTAATGCCATTGGGCCTTTTCCAAATCTTCTGGAAAAACTAGAAACAGCTGAAGTTCTCATCAATGGTTTAATTGAAGGAAACAGGGTTAAAAACCTTGAAATAAAATCCGATTTACTGAAAAGAGCCAAAGCTGAAATTGAGCATCCGGATCCAATGGATGTGATTAAAGGCATCAAGGAAGTGCGATTTAACTGGATGACGGTAGGTTCGGTTTCTAAGGAATTGGAAACTGAATTGGAGGCTGAATTTCAGGAAATTCTTGAAAAGTACCAGGTCATTAAGGATAAATACACCGAGGAAAGGACCATTGAAATTGAAATCAGAAAACAGAAATTAATGATTCTGATTGAAACAGCTTCCAAACTCAATACTTATCCGCCGGAAGTTGAACAAAGTTATTACAAGTTTAAAAAGCTTGAAGATGAGTGGAAAGTGGTTGGAAATATTCCAAAAGTATATTACGGGCCACTTTTCGAGCAGTTTAAAAGGATAAAAAAGACCATTGCAAAATTTGCCCGTAAAGGTCCAGGCTCAAGGCCACAGAACGGTCCGAGGCAAATTTTTATCCCAAGAAATTATCCTCCTCATGAAGCCCCACTTTATGAAAATTTGAAGAGAAGGGTTGACCTGATTGAGGAAGCACAAGGCTTGCTTCGGATGGATTTGCGCCAGGCCAATGAAATTGCCAAAGAAATTCAGGCAAAATGGAAGGTTGCCGGTCAGATTCCTGATAGTTTCAAATCTGAGGTTTTTAACCAGTTTAATGCCATTTCGGATCGGATTTTTGAATCCAGTTACCTTGCCAGGGTGGTAAACACCAAGCATCCTGATTATAGAGCGATGAGTCCTGAGGATCAAGTTCGTGCGAAGATTGAAGCTATGGACGAAATCATCATTAAAGAGGATATGAATGTGAGGGTGACTCAAGCTGAATTTGAGTTTATGAGCTCGGAAGATCGTGCGACTGATGAAAATAGGTCGAGGTTTTCAAGGCTTAATACTTCAATCAGAAAGTTGAGAATGAAGATAAAGATTATTGGAGAACTCAAGCGTGATCTTGACAATCTTGAAAATCCTGGCGCTTCATCTGGTTATCAAAATAGAGAACCTTATCAATCTCGTCCTTCCTCTGGTTATTCTCAAGGTGGAGGGTATAACAATCCAGGAAGAAATCCTGGCCAAAACAGAGAAAATAGTGGCGGCTATGGCAACCGTGATTCTGGAGACAACCGTGGAGGAAACTCAGGTTACGGAAACAGCGGGTCTGGTTCAGGTTATAACCGCGACAATGGCTACGGCAACCGCGAGTCTTCGGGTTCAGGTTATAACCGCGACAATGGCTACGGCAACCGCGAGTCTACAAATTCAGGTTACAACCGCGACAATGGCTACGGCAATCGCCAGTCTTCAGGTTCAGGTTACAACCGCGACAATGGTTACGGCAACCGTGATGCAGCACAAAATCGCCCAGCACCACCAGCAGGTGGTGAACGCAGACAATATGGAGATCGTCCGCCTGAGAATGGGGCGAATCCGCGTTATTCGAATGATTCAGGAAATAGTCAGAATAGAACGCCTTCCAGAGATGGGAATGAATCCGCAGGTGGAAATTCTTCTAGAGAGGAGCGCAGCGAAAGCTGATTTTTCGTTTTAAAATTTTAACAGGGCATGGCATTTAACCATGCCCTTTTTATTTTGCAGGCATGGCAAGGGACATTTCGATTTTCAAAAGGAAGCTGACAAACTTGTCTTCAGGCAATCCCTTGCTTTGGATGGGGCGGTCAAAAGTCGATATTCATGTTGATCTCCATCTGATTTGTCAGGAAACCGGATTGTCATTTGAAGATTTAGTGAATTCGGTTTTATCAGGGAAGAAAAAAATACGCATCGCGGCTGCTTTTGATCCTAGAAATCCCTCGGAAAATCGGATTGGGTCTAAATTGAATAAGCTTTCCAGAAGCAGAATCCTTGAGAATCAGGAAAGAGGAACTGATAATTTGTTTCTGGCTTGGCCATTTATACTTGGTCAATGGCCGGATGGCACATGGGTTCGAACGCCTTTTCAGTTTATTCCTTTTTCGCTTGAATCGGATGGTAAGTTTTGGTGGATAGAACCAAAGATTGATTCTGCGATCTTAAATCCTGCTTTTATGCTTGCCTATTCACATCATACAGGCAAATCTCTTGATGACACTTTATTTGAAAAGGAACTTGGGATTGAAGCAGAAAATGCCATCGAATACCTCACCAAATTATATGAAATTTTAAAGGAATCCTCGATTGACATCAATTTCAATTCAGAACTTTTTTCGCTGTCGTTACAAGAGTTCAAATTTTTGAAGAAGCAGGAATTGCCTTCAGGTTTTGGGAATGGGGTTCTTCGACTACAACAGGAAGCCATGATTGGCTTATTTTCTTTGAGTGATTCGATGCTGCTTCCTGATTTTGAAGTGCTGGAACAGTCAGGAACTGATTTGGATTCCATTTTTCTGAGTGGTCAAAAGCCAGAGAAATTAGCAGTTTCTGAAAAAGAAATGTTATTCCCGCTTGCCATTGATGGAAGTCAGGAAGCATGCCTTCGTGAAATTTTATCGGGTTCGAGTTTGCTTGTGCAAGGGCCTCCCGGAACTGGAAAATCCCAGTTGATTTCCAATCTGGTTGCTGCTTGTACAGCAAGTGGAAAATCTGTTTTGGTTGTTTGTCAGAAAAAAGTGGCCCTTGAAGTGGTGCACAGGCGTTTGGCTGCCATTGGGATTGAAACACATGCTGCACTTTGGGCAGATTATCGAAATGATTTGGCCGGATTATATGCTTCAATAAGCAAACATATCGAAGGACTTGAAGAAACGGAGAGTCGAAACAAAGGGCTGGATACCGTCATGCTTGAGCGGGATTTTTTGAAGAATTGTCAGGAAATTACCAGCATTTCGGAAAGGTTCGAAGAATGGAAACTGGCTGTTTTTGATGAATCGCTTTGTGGTATATCTGCGCATTACCTTGATCAAAAGCTGCAGCAATTGGAAAAGGTGGATTGTGCTTCCATGGGTTTTTCAAATTTCTCGTGCTTTCAGTCAAGTGAATGGGCGTCGTTTTCTGAATGGTATGAACGGTTTTCCGCTGTGTTTTTTGCTGGAAGACAGCCTGGACTTTTGATGGCTGGAAGAGGAATCTGGGATTCAAGCGTGAATTCTAATTTGCTGGCTTTGGAAGAAATTTTGAAAAGGCATTCAACCATTCTGGCATTTTTGAATAAACAGGGATGGGTTGAATCTGCCTTGGAGCAGGATTTTCCTACAGTATTGGGCCAAAATTCAATTGAATTTCCAGAGGTGGAAGAAAGGCTGGCTAAATGTGCTGTAGAAGAAGTCCTTTCGGATGTGTTTATTCGTAAATTATCAAGCTCAGCAAAGCGTTTGGAGATTTTGCTGATTGAATTGGAATCGTGGCCAAAAAGTTTGCTTGCCAGCTATTCGGATATTGTGGAATTAAATCAAATTCATGAGATACATTCTAGAAAATCTGTTGCTATTCTAAAAATTCAGGCCTTGTTCAGTAAACCTACTGCAGGCTATCTGGGTAAATACAAGCAATTGAAAAGGGCTGGTTTTGACAGGCCGGAAGATGCTTTGGCATTAGCCCGTGAATTCCATCAGATATCAGAATCCAATCTGGTCTTCAATGGTCTTGGATTTTTTGGCTCAGAAGGCTTGGAAGTCAAGGCGCTGATTGAGAAAGTTTCAGCAATAATTGAGAATCTGGAAAAGCAATCCAAATATTTCCGGATTTTGAAGAAAGTCTTGCCAGATGCAGAAATCGAAAATCTGGAAGACTTAGGGGCAATCTCTGAAAAAATTTCAAAGGCATTTTCCAAGCACGAATCAGATATGCGCCAGCTGAAAGGGTTTTTTCCTTCCGCAGATTCTTATGTTTCGATTCTGGCTCAGCTAAAGTCTGAGTTTGACAACCTGAAACTGTCAGAAAATGAGATGGCCGCATCTGATAAACTTTTAACAGGCCTTGAAATACACTGGCAAAAATCTCTTTTGGAGCTGGCATGTCTTAATAATAAAGTTCTTAGCGAGCAGCAGCTTGAGAAATTGTGGTGCCTTGGCTGGAAAGGCCGGATTAGGGAAAAGCATTCGATACTTGATTATAAATCCGAATGGTTTCAAAAGGACGCACAAATCCTGGCAGATTTGATTCGAAAGAAGCGGGTTCTTTCCGCGCAGGTGCTTCGTCTTAAATTGGAGGAAGCCAGCCATAAAGATGTGCAGAGAAATCGTCTTCAGAATCGGGTTACTTATCGAGGTCTTTACCATCAGGTTACCAAAAAGCGGCGACGCTTGCCTCTTCGCAGTCTTTGGCAGTTATATGGGGATGAAATTCTGAAATTCATTCCATGCTGGTTGGCAACTCCAGAATCGGTTTCGGCCACTTGGCCAATGGAGAAGACTTTTGATATGGTCATCTTTGATGAAGCATCTCAGTGCTTTGCAGAAAAGGGTATCCCTTCGGTTTACCGCGGACGGCAGGTTGTGGTAATCGGCGACTCCAAACAGCTGCCGCCAAACCAGCTTTTTTCTACGAGATGGGAAGAAGAAGAGCAAGATCCGGAACAGTTTTTTACTGGTCAGGATTCTCTGCTGGATTTGGCCAAACAGTTTTATCCTTCGCGAATGCTTACCGGTCATTACCGAAGTGTTTATCCTGAATTGATGGAGTTTTCAAACAAACATTTTTATGATGGTAGACTTCGGGTAATTCCAGCTCCAGCGGCATTATTGCCTCGAAAACCTGCCTTGAAATTCATAAAGCTGGATGGAAAATGGGAAAATCAAATGAATCAGGCGGAGGCAGAGTGGATTGTCGAGAATGCCATCCAATTTTTTAAAGAAAATACAGGAGAAACTTTGGGCGTAATCACCTTCAATTTACGGCAACAAAATTTAATTGAAGAGTTGTTGTTGAGTAAGTCCTTGGTCGAATCCGTGCTTGTTCCACACTGGTTTTTTGTGAAAAATATTGAGAATGTGCAGGGGGATGAGCGTGATTTTATTTGGTTCTCAGTTGCGTATGGAAAGAACGAACAAGGTCGTAGAATTTCTCAGTTTGGAAGCTTAGGGCAGGAGGGAGGCGAAAACCGCCTTAATGTAGCCATATCCCGTGCAAAAAAAGGAGTTAGTTTGGTTACAAGTTTATTCCCGCAGGAATGGGATTTACCTGAAAATGCAAAAGAAGGCCCGCGTCTATTAGCGGCTTATTCAGCATTTGTGTTTGCCAGTTCTCAAGAAATAGAAATTGTGCCTGAACAAGCATTGGGTTCGCTTTTAAATATTTGTGACAAAGTTGAGAATCAAGATTCAGAGGCTGCTCTGGTTTTCAATCAAACAAAAAGAGTTTTTGGAATTCCTTCGATGAAAGAACATTTTGGCCTGGCACCTGAATATTATAGTTCCATCGGTTTTAGCTCCAAATTCAATTATTGGCGCCTTTCGTAAGTTTAGATTGTGCCGTCAAGGTGAAAAATACTTTTCTTAGTTTTGCTATCAATTCGGGGCGTAGCGCAGCCTGGTAGCGTACTAGCATGGGGTGCTAGGGGTCGTGGGTTCAAATCCCTCCGCCCCGACCAGCAAAGAAAAAGGAGCCGAATGGCTCCTTTTTCTTTTAAAACAGATTCCTACAAATTGTTTATTGTTTGCTAACAACCACCCGGGCGGACCAAGGGCCATTTTCATTTCTTCCAAACAAGAAGTAATATCCGGTTTTGATGGTGGATGCGTCGGCTGACATTCCAGATCCGTCGTACCTGAATGTCAAAATGACCTGTTGTCCAAGCATATTCATCACATCTATTTTTCCTCCATTTACTTCTACATGAATGGTCTGTGAAATCGGGTCGTAATTTGCTTGCACGGCAGTAACCCTTGAAACAGGGGTTGCTGGCATGACGGATGTAACTCCAAAATTATGGGTCACAGTGTAGCAAACTTCATCCTGAGAATTTTCCGTGGATTGAAAACAGTAACGAACTTTGGTTATCCCAGCAACGCCATTTGGTACAACATAACCTTTAAAACTTGAGTCTACCATTTGGCTGTCAAGTGGAACGATGTCGGGCGATTCGTTGGTGTTTGGCCCATAACAAGAAAGACCCCAGCAGAAATAGGTGACATGACCTGCTTGCTGGCTTATTACTTGCCGCTTTACTTTTACATTGCGAAAGCCATTTGAAATATTCCTGACATTGGCATGTGAGGCCTCCGGAATAATTGGATTCAGATCTTCTGAATTTACAACAGAGTCAGAAAGATCCAACTTAAAGCTTTGGCCCTTGGTGCTTAAGGAAAGAACGGAAAGTATAAAAACACTGAGTATTTGTAATTTCATAGGCTGATTTAGAATCAATACAATAATACTAAACTTCTTTGAAATAAAGTGCAGAAATTTCCTTTTTTAAATCTAAAGCGGAAGCCTGATTCCAAGGAAATAAGGCGGCAAAATCTAATAAGTAGTAAGTGTCTGAAATCCTTTCGTTTTGAATGAATTTTAATGGATTATGATGTTTTCAATCACTCAATAAATTTGATTTTTTTGATTTTTTTTTTGAGACTTTAGATTTTTTAACATTATTTCACATCACAAACCAAAATCAACAAAAAAAATGACAAATTCAAGTAAAATTTTGGCTTCCGCTGTCGTAGTACTTGCTGTAGCCTCAGGTGTATATTTCTTCCAAGGAGGATCAGTTAATGTTGCTCCTGAAGATGCAGCTGGTTCTGGAATTGACGGTGTGAAAAAAGCCGAGAAATATCAGGGTAATGCTTCGGCAGAGCCAGGTCTTGAAGGCGCTGACATGCAGCAACTTCTTCAGAATGATGATTTTCAAAGACTAATGAAAGATCGGAAATTTGTAGAATTGATGAAGTCTGATGCTTTTATTGAGCTCTCAAAAAGTGAAGCGTTTACCGAAGTTGTGAAAGGAGATGATTTCACTAAAATGGTTTCTGATGAAAAATTCAGTGAAGTTGTTGGTGGTGCACAATTTAGTGAGCTTGCAAGAAGTGAAAGTTTTAAGTCTGTTATTGCAGATCCTAAAATGGTTCAAATAGCCACTACAAAAGATTTTTCTGCTGTTATAAATAATGCGTCTTTCACTACCTTGATGAAAAATGCTGAGTTCACTGAACTTGCAAAGTCACCAATGTTTGATAAGTTTATTAAGGAGCCAGTAAACATTGAATTGCTTCGCTCTGGAAAATTTGATCAGATCGTAAAAAATCCGAGCTATTCTGAACTGGCAAAAAATCCTAAATTTAAGAAGATTGCTAAATCTCCAGCTTTCCAAGATCTTTCCAAAATGGAAGCATTCACCACTTTGATGAAATCTGATGGTTTTGTAGAAATGATTGCTGATGAGAAATTCACTGAACTGGTTAACGATGCTCAATTCACTGAACTTGCTAAATCTCCAGCATTTCAAACGCTTTGTAAAAATCCAGCTTTTGTTGGTTTGATGAAATCTGAAGAATTTATGAAACTGGCTGAAGACGAGAAGTTCACCGACCTTATTTCAGATGCCCAATTTACTGAGTTGGCCAAAAGTTCAGCTTTTACTGAAGCTTTGAAAAATGATGTTGTAATGGACAAGGTGAAGACACAGTCTTTGAATACACTGCAAAGCACAACCATTCCGAACTAATTTAATTCCTAAGGGGTTTTTTATAAAAAGGAGATGATGTAAAGTCATCTCCTTTTTTTTAATAAAATTTTAAAACATAAACAGTTAAAAATGAAGCGGTATTCTTATATCTTTTCAATATTCTTTTCCTTGGCCCTTTGCCATTTCAATCCGGAGAATTCAATGGCCCAGCTCAATAAGTTGGAGACGAAAAATCTCAGATTGGTTTCTTATGATTTTGGACATAAGTATTTATTGCCTCATGCGACTCGTTCATTTGAAAATGCCTTCGCATTTCACAAAAGGCTTTTTGATTACAATCCTTCTGAAAAGGTGACCATCCTAATCCAAGACTTTGGAGATTTTGGAAACGGTGGTGCTACGGCCGTTCCGGTGAATTCAATCAGCATGGGTGTTTCACCCTTCAGTTATACATTTGAGACCAGTCCTGCTGCTGAGCGTATTTTTAGTTTGATGAACCACGAACTTGTCCATGTCACTGCATTGGATAATTCCTCAAGGCGGGATCGCTTTTTCAGGTGGATGTTTTGTGGGAAAGTGCTTCCGGACAATGAAAATCCGGTTTCAGCATTGTTTAGCTGGTACACTGCTCCGCGGCGGTATTCCCCGCGTTGGTACCACGAAGGCATTGCTTCCTATGTTGAAACTTGGATGGGTGGAGGTGTAGGCCTGGCCCTTGGCAGTTATGATGAGATGGTTTTTCGTACAAGGGTTCTGGAAGGCGCACACCTTTATTCAGCTCAAGGCCTGGAATCTGAAGGCACAACCACAGATTTTCAAGGAAAGACCAATTCGTATTTATATGGAACCCGATTTATGGGTTATCTGGCAGATACTTACGGGCCAGATCGCATCATTGAGTGGGTAAAACGAAAAGATGGAAGCAGTGCTTCTTACTCCAGTCAGTTTAAAAGGATTTTTGGCAAGCCACTCACTGAAGGTTGGGCTGATTGGATTGAGTTTGAAAAGCGCTGGCAAAATTCAAACTTAGATTCAATTCGTAAAAATCCGGTTACCGAATACAAGGACCTAACTGATTTTACACTTGGTTCTGTTTCTTTCCCTCAATTGGATAGAAAAAACAATAAGGTTTACATGGCTGTGAATTATCCTGGTGTAGTTCCCCATCTAGCTTCATTAGACCTTAAAACCGGTAAGCTGGAGAAACTTCATGATATCAAAGGTGCGGCTCTTTTTTATGTGGCTTCTCTCGCCTGGGATCCTGAAACGGAATCTATTTTCTATACAACAGACAACGACGAATGGCGGGACCTTTGCGTTTATGAAGTAAAGACTGGTGTCAATCGTCGCCTTCAGCGGGATTTCCGCACTGGCGATATTGCATTCAACAGGGCCGATAAATCCATTTGGGGCGTTAAGCACTTGAATGGGATGTCTACCATTGTAAGAATCCCCCAAAAGAATAAGGATCATCCTGAAAAAGGCCCTTATTCTGATTGGGAACAAAAACTAACGCTGCCATATGGCTCCGATATTTTCGACCTCGATGTTTCTCCTGATGGAAGTAAACTCAGCGCAGCGGTGTCTGATTTTCGCGGAAATCAAAGTTTGCTGATTTACCATACTGAAACTATGGATTCTAAAAATATGAAGGTTGATACCGTTTTCAATTTTGAAGTTTCTTCTCCACAAAGTTTCCGATTTACGGACGATGGTCAATTCTTGTATGGAGTTTCATACTATTCCGGTGTAAGCAATATCTATCGTGTGAATCTTTCAAACATGGATATTTCTCCGATGACCAATTCTCTAACTGGTGTTTTCAGGCCGCTGGTACTGGATGATCAGAATATTTTTGCTTTCAGGTTCTGCAGCGATGGGTTCAGGCCTGTTACCATTCCAAATAAGGTTTGCAAGGATGTTTCAGCGATTGAATTTTTTGGAAACAAGACTGTCGCCAAATATCCAATTCTCCGTAACTGGCAGCTTTCTGCTGCTGAGGCAAACAAGATCAATGTGGACAGCATCAAAACTGGCGAAGGAAAGTACAAGCCTCTTCAATTAATGCGCCTCAATTATGCTTATCCAATTGTGGTTGGATATAAGAATTTTATTGGCCTAGGTTATTCATTCAATCTTGGAGATCCGCTTGGATTTAATTCTATCGATTTCAATATCTCTTATACGCCAAAGTCAATGCCCAACAAGTTTGCTCCTAGCACCGATAAAACCTACGATATCCTGGCTGATGATGAATTGATTCACGCTTCATTATTTGCCAAATTTCAGCGCGTGAGCATTTCGGCTTCATTCAATAATGCAGATTTTTATGACCTTTTTGGGCCAACCCGGTATTCCAGAAAAGGGATCATTTCTAGGATTGAGTACACAAAATCATTGGTTTATGATTTGCCAAGAAGACTTGATTTTACCATTGGAGGTGGTGGCTATTATGGTCTTCAGGGTTCTCCGTTTTTTCAAAGAGTGAAAAATCTGGCTTCCGGAAATGAAGAAAAAAAGATAGACAGAAACCTTTACATGAATATCGACGGAACGCTTACCTACACAAATCTTCGTAGTTCACTCGGCGCTGTAGATGCGGAAAAAGGCATTCGCACATCCATTCGGAATCTAAATTCCTATTCAGCGGGAAATTTGTTTTCTTCTTTTTCTGGAGTCTTAGATCTGGGTTTTCAATTGCCTGTAAAGCACATGTCTTTCTGGCTACGCAATTCTGCTGGTACATCTCTTAGTTCGGAATATAATCCGTTTACCCGGGTTGGATTTGGTGCTTTTGGAAATAACTATATCGACTATCAGAGCTCGCGTCGTTATCGTGGTACTTATGCATTTCCTGGAATTGGATTCAATGAAGATCGTTCAATCGTTGCAAAGGATTTTGTAAAGACAATGGCGGAACTTGTTCTTCCTCCAATTCGATTCCGTCATTTTGGTGGATTGAATTTATATTCAAATTGGATGCAATTTTCTGTGTTTAGTTCTGCGCTTGTTGTGCGCGAGCCTACCCGAAATAAATTATATCCGAGTTATTTCCCTGCCAGTGAGGCCTTTGTGAATGTTGGTTCACAACTTGATATGAAGATTGTTTTGTTCTCCTTGCTGGAATCAACGCTCTCAATTGGCTATGCAGAGGCAGTGGATGTGAAAAATACCGAACAGCGGTATAAGGAATTTATGGTATCCTTGAAGTTGTTACGATAGGTTTTGAATGGAATTAATTATCTCACTGATATTTGCGGTTGTTCCAGGCATTGGGCTTGCGGTTTTCATTTACACAATTGATGATCATGAGCCGGAACCTGTAAACTTGCTTGTTCTCAGTTTTATCCTTGGGATGGCTTCCTTTGCATTCAGTCTTATCCCGGGAAAGTTTCTCGATCATTTGGTTGATGGTATCCACAATTTACTGAGGGCAAGGGCTGTACACGCCTTTGCCTCAGTTGCTTTTATTGAGGAGGTTTCCAAGTTTGCCATTGTAAGGGGGATTCTATACCGCAACCACAATTTCAATGAGCCTTTAGATGGTATTGTTTATTCCGTCATGGTCGGACTTGGTTTTGCCACCCTCGAAAATGTAGTGTATGTCTTTTACGAAGGAATTGATTCAGGCATTTTGAGAATGTTTACAGCCATTCCTGCACATGCCATGTTTGCCGTTGTAATGGGATACTTTTTGGGTATTGCCAAGTTTAAGCACAAGAATGAATTTTCAAATGCAGTTTTTGCCCTGTTCCTGGCGGTAATCCTCCATGGGGCTTACGATTATTTCCTTTTCATTTCCTACATCCCAGGTATGTGGCTGGGTGCAGTGGCCTGTTTTATCCTGACTTTTTTCTTGGCCTCAAGGTCAATTAAAATTCACAGAGAGTATTCACCATTGCACAACCATGATGGTGAAAATCCAGATTTGGAAATTGGGCTTTAAGCCTTCTTATGGTTCAGCATGTTTTCAACTGCCAGCAGGGAAGTATAATGCGTGAGATCATACTGGCAAGGAACCAGAGAGATATAGCCATTTGACAAGGCAAATTCATCCGTGTCTTCGCCTGAATCCAAATTCAGAAACTTTCCGGTAAGCCAGAAGTAATCGCGGCCTTGCGGATCTTTGCGGTTTATGAATTCCTCTTTCCATCGTCCGTGCGATTGACGGCAAACTTTAATTCCTTTATAGTTTCCGGTTTTGGCTACACTTGGAAAGTTAACATTCCATGCTGTATGCGCTGGAAACTTCCCATTCAAAGCAGAAGCCACGATGCTCCGTACAAATTCCCGGCAAGGTTCGAAATCCGCGTCATGGTTGTAATCTGCAAGCGAAAATCCAATGGATGGGATTCCTTCCATGGCTCCTTCCATAGCGGCTGACATTGTGCCTGAATAAATTACACTCACAGAACTGTTGGTCCCATGGTTTATTCCCGACAAAACCAAATCCGGCTGTCTGTCCTTGAGCACATAGTGCTTGGCAAGTTTCACGCAATCAACAGGAGTTCCAGAGCATTCATATGCTTCAAATCCCGGTAATAGTTTTGACTTATCCAGGCGGATGTGCTCGTGGATGGTGATGGCATGACCCATACCTGATTGAGGAAGGGTTGGTGCTATTACAACCACTTCACCCAAATCTTTTACAAAATCTACCAGTGAGGCAATTCCTTTCGAAAAGATGCCGTCGTCGTTGCTGACCAGGATTAAAGGCTTGCTCATTTTTCTGATTTCAATCGGTTATATTCAATTACAATTTTCAGGAGGTCTTCCTGTGTTTCGGGATTCAGTTTTTGGGCGGACAAGTAGTTTTTTATTTCTTCCTTTTTGTCGGCCAAAAGATTGATGAGTTCTTTTTTCGGTCCATTTATAAGCCTGACTTTTTTCTCAGGAAACATGATGTAATTCTCCTTTTGAAGTCTTGTTCTTGTAGAATAATAAGTACGAAATGTGAAGTTGTCGTATTGAGGAACGGTTTCGGTTACCAGAATTTCCCGGCAAATAAGGCTGAGGTATTTGCCCGAAAATATCATTTCGAAAAAGCGGTTTGGCTTGAAATCAGAGTAAGGGTGATAAGGGAAGGAATAAAAATACCGCTCATTTTCACTGTTGTCATTGTCCCGGATATAGACCATCTGGATTTGGTTTGCTCCGAATGTTATTAGCCGGTTTTCATCGTTGATCTGAACCAAGTCGTTTTGGTAATGCAAGCTCACCGGACCATAAATTGTATCTTCTTCGTTGGTTACCAAATAGCCGGGATTCCAGTCTTCCAGATCTTGTTGATTGCCTTGCGCAAATCCAGAAATCCCAGAAATAAAGAACGAAAAAAGCAGGAAGAGGGAATGGCAGAGGGTCATTGCATTTCTGCCCTGATGAAGAAATTTGCCGGGCTTGGCGACAAATGTAGTTTATTTTCCCCTTTAGGGGGATATCAGGTTCAAATTCTACTTCCTGATTAAAAGGATATGGCGCGCCAGAAATTCGAGTTCCGGGTCGATGCCTTTTAAACTTAGTGAAGGATCGGGTGGCATAAGTTTATAATCTGGTTGAAGTCCACGGAAGGGAATAGCGCCCATTTCGTGGTCCAGAAAATAAAGCGGAAGACTTACCCTTAGTTTGGTTTCCGGTAGTGTAATTGTTGGTGTAATTAGCGCATTGCAGCCCTTTGCAGCGCCTCCACTTTCTTCTCCTGCAAGTTCAGCCCTTCCAGCTTTTCTCAATTTGGCTGCCACATAGCTGGCCGAACTAAATGTGCCTCCATCCATTAAAACAATTAATTTCCCTTTGAAGCCATTTCGTTTTTGTGGCTTAAATCGAAATCGGGTAGAAATTATTTCGTTTTCATTTGAGCTAGTATTGTGTCTTCCTGTTGTATGGTCTGGAAGCAATCGAAAAACAGCCATGCTGATTCTAGCTCTCAAGGAAAGGTCACTTCTTCCATTGAATCCAATGCTTGCCGAGCGGCGCATAAATTTCATTGAAAATGTGTCTGGTAGTAGGTAGGAGAGGAGTTCGTTTGCTTCAAGAAGGCTGCCCCCTGCATTTCCACGAAGATCCAGAATCAGTGTTCTGAACTTTCCTTTTTCCAGTTTCTGAAAGGATTTGGCGTACCAGCCCGACTTTCCTTTAAACTCTGAAATCCGGAGGCATGCAATGGATGGATTGCTGACAAGCACAGAAAGATCCCTAGAATTTCCGCCGTTCAGAATGACGCGACTTGTCCTGTTTTTCTGAGGCTTAGAAATAATTTTTCCTTGGGTCCTTAAACTGAGAATTGTGCTTCTGGATTTCCCACTTGAATCCACAAGCTTGGTTTCATAGTCATAACTAGGGCCACGGATAAACAAATAGTAAGTGGGGAAGTTGAGCGACATGTGGTAATTGCGGAAAGAATTGTGGTACCCATCTGAAGGTAAAATATCCATCATGGAATTGGTGATGTCCCTCGAAGATTCCTGGTTGATGCTCGTGAGCCTGTCCCCGATTTTAATACTGGGATTGTTCGAACCATTAAAGCGAACAAAAAGGTTTTGATCGAAACTAAAAACCTGAAGCGGAAATATTGGCTTGGGTTTTGCCTTTTGATAATACTTATAAAATGATTTTGAAGGAATGGCTGTGCTGTGTCCGCATCTTAAAGTCAACAATGTATGCCGTAGAAGACGGAGGAATTGAAGTTCTTGTAAGGGTTTTTCTGCCTCATATCGGGCTATCTGAAATGCGGCTGTGACCGAATCTTTTCGTAATGGATCAATGCAGGCTGGGTGGTATTGAAGGACTTTTTCCTGCAACCAGAGGATGTCCCGCTTCATATCGGCCGGTTGAAAATAGTTATCAGGATGTTGCGCTTTGGAAGTTTGGATGATTGAAAAAATGATAAGAAAGAACAGTGCCCCAATCCTTGTCATTCGATAAAATCCTTTACGCTTCCAATGCTGCATGGGATTTAGGTTTTGTGAATATTATCCCCGCACATGGAAGAAAATGATTCATCATTTGGTTCCCAGAGTTCAATTTTTATCCCATTTGGATCCATAACCCAGGCAAACTTCCCATATTCAAACTCCTGCATTTCACCCACCGGCATTATCCCATCAGCCTTTAGTTTTTCTAGGAGTAAACTCAAATTTTTCACCCGGAAATTCACCATGAAATCCTTTTCGGAAGGTTGAAAATACGCGGTATCCTTGCTAAATGGCGACCAAACAGAATATCCTTTGGATGAAGGATTATCGGAAGACCTCCATTCCAAGTTCGCACCATACTGGCCATCGGTTTTTAGACCCAAATTTTTCTCATACCATGCCATGGTTTCACCTGGATTATTTGCCTGGAAGAAAATTCCTCCAAATCCAGTTATTCCGTAGTCATTCATAGCGCAAGG
>CAMDMI010000023.1 GCA_945902135.1 Spirosoma fluviale | reverse complement strand
CAGGCCATTCAGCGGGCACTGGCAAAGAAGAGCAGCCTCGCTCAGAATTTTCAGCAATGGTCAGAATCCGAAATGCTGGATCTGGTAAACCGCCTTTTTGCCTGTAAAATGAACAGTCAGAGTCCTGACGGGGAATCAATCAGTCGGATAATCGGGATGGAAGAAGTGGGTTTGCTGCTGAGATAAATACCCAGGAATATCTGGCATTGATCTGTGTAAATAACGGCTTTGGTCATATCTCTTTTGGAACTGATATTTGAACGCCATGAAAAAAGAAAACCTCATCCTTTTGCTGCTTCTGTTGATTTTGATCTTGCTGGGCCATCAATCGATAATGCTGAACAGATTTCTCACAAGCCGGGCGCAGGAAAATCCGATAGCCACGACCGAAACAGAACCACAAATTCAGGCTGAGAAAAAGGCAAATCCATACGCGAATGCCGACCTGAAAACTGAGGTTTTTCCCAATTCGGACGGAACCTATGGATACCAAGTTCTGCTGAACGGAAGTCCGATGGTCCGTCAGCCCAATATTCCGGGAGTGCCGGGAAATGCCGGTTTTCGGGATGAAGCAAAAGCCAAAAAAACGGCGGAACTTGTGCTGCTGAAAATCCGGAAAAACATTATGCCGCCGGCCATTACAACGGAAGAACTTGACAGTCTAGAAATTTTGTAATTATATTGTCCGACCAAAATAAAACGCTGAATATGAAAAGGTTTATCTGCCTGAGCATTTTCATTCCTGCATTTTTCCTGCAAGCAAAAGCTCAGGGACTCTGGACACAAAAAGCCGATTTCGGCGGTGCGGCCCGGTCGGGCGCTGTCGGATTTTCAATTGGTAATAAAGGCTATATGGGAACGGGTATCTCCGGGAATACCAAATTCAACGATTTTTGGGAATACGATCCTGAAACCAATGTCTGGACCCAAAAAGCCAATGTTACTTTCACTGGCCGTAACAATGCCACTAGTTTTACCCTGGACGGAAAAGGATACATCGTTGGAGGATTAACCACCTCCTATACAAAGAATATGCTTGAATATGATCCGGCCACGAATCAATGGACTTACAAAGCCAATTTTCTGGGTGCAGCCAGGGGGGATGGTGTTTCCTTCAACATTGGCGGAGGTGTACTTTTCGGTACCGGCTATGCCGGAACCTCCGGCTACAGAAAAGATTTTTATCTCTACAGTCCAGAGCCCTTCAATTCCTGGTCTCAGTTGGCCCCACTGCCGGCTGTGGAAAGGATGGATGCCGTGGGTTTTACCATCGATGGCAAAGGCTATGTGGGTACCGGCGGAGACGCAGGAGGAAATCAGCTGAATGACTGGTGGGAATATACGCTGCCGGATAACATCTGGACCCAGAAAGCCAACTTTACCGGAGTACAGCGGTATGAGGCTGCAGGATTTGTAATCGGAAGCAAAGGCTATGTGGCCTGCGGTTATTACTCCGGGAATCTTAATGATTGTTTTGAGTACAATCCCGCTACCAATACCTGGAGGGAAGTCGCCACTTTTCCGGGCGGAGCCAGGAGGTCGGCGGTTGGATTCTCCATCGGAAACTTTGGTTACATCGGCACCGGATACAATGGCACTGCTCTGACCAAAGACTTCTGGCAATATGATCCGAGAGATCCGGAAATCGGCATTCTGCAAAATAATACGCCCATTGCCGATAATACCGGTTCTTACAATTTCGGAAGTCAAGATCTGAATACTTCAAGCCCGGCAACCTTCACCATTGAAAATACCGGAGACCGGGAGCTTAAGCTTAGTTCCAGTCCGAGGGTAACACTCACCGGCGCTGCCTATACGCTGGTGACCGATGCTCCTGCCATTATTCCGCCCGGAGGCTCGGCTACTTTTACTGTTAGTTTCAATCCCCAGACTTGCGGCGCCCTGAACGGCAGCATCAGCATAGCGAATGATGATGCCAGTGAGAATCCCTACAATTTCACCCTGTCGGGAATCGGTTTGGATAATATTCCTCCGACACTTCCGGTTTTGTCTGTTCTTCGGGGTCAATGTCTGGTAAATGTGCTGGCACCTACCACCACCGATAACTGCTCCGGAACGGTTATCGGCACCACCACAAATCCGCTTAGCTATACTTCCCAGGGAACCTTTACCGTAAACTGGAGTTTCAAAGATGCCCGCAACAATACTACCACGGCCCAGCAGACAGTTATCGTGGACGATACCATCAGTCCCAATGTGGTTTGCGGAGGAAATCAGGTCATAAATCTTTCTGCAGGACAGACTTTTTATACGGTACAGGGTGTGGAATATGATCCCCAGAACGGGGGCGACAACTGCAGTCTTGCAGGAGTAAGCAACAGTTTCAACAACCAGGCTAGTCTGGCCGGGGCACAATTGCCACCGGGAACCAATAACATCGTCTGGCAGGTGACTGATATAGGTGGTAATACAGCAAACTGCAGTCTGGTGGTAACAGTAAATACCACAACGGCGATTGCCAGTCCTCAGGAGGCAGGTATCAGCATTTACCCCAATCCGGTATTCGACCAACTCCGGCTCGATTTACCCGACCCAACTCGCTACCAAATTACTGTTTCGGATCTCAGCGGTAAAGAACTTCTAAGTCTGAAAAGCAGAAGCCGTCAAGAAAGTATCGATTTTTCTGCCATGCCGCCCGGGGTTTATCAACTGAAAATTCAGACTGACAATCGGATTATTTTCCAAAATATCCGGAAAGAATAGGAAACCGGAAATCCGGAGTGAATCCTAAAAACTTTAGGTTTTTCTCTGGCTCCAAATTTAGGAGCAAAAGCTTGGAAGAAACTTGTGCTGGTTTTTTTCAGAGATAGAAAACCATCTCTATTTTTTTGCCACTTTCTTCAAAACGAAGAACATCGCTGAGATGCTTCATCAAAAAGATGCCTCTGCCATCGGGTTTGAGCAGATTTTCGCTTGAGGTTGGGTCGGGTAGGCTGGTATAATCAAAGCCATTTCCCTGGTCTTCAATTACAAATGAAATCTCAGTGGAATCCGATGAACAGGTAAGCCTTACCAGTTTGTCTTTGTCGTTTTTGTTGCCATGCTGGATGGCATTGTTTACGGCTTCGGTTACAGCGATAAGGATGTTGCCGTACAGGTCTTCTGTTATTTTAAACTCCTCACGGCTGTTGTCAATGAAGCTCTCCACAATCCGGAGATTGTCAACGATGGATGGAAATTCTATAGTCACCGGTTTCATAGGCCGCTTTCCTGGAGTGATTCAACATACTTGTCAAATGCGTTCTGGTATTCCTCGGTCAATTTTGGATTACCCTGAAGCAGTTGCTCTTTCTGTAATTTTGTTTTTTTAAGAAGCTCGTTTAATTCGGCTGGCAATGTAGTTCTTTCTGCTGACTTTGGTTTCTCGGCTTCCCTTCGTTGTTCCTGCTCCCGCTCCATAATCGCCTTTTCGCTTTCCAGCAATCTTGACAAGATTTGTTGCTGACGCATAATGGTTTCGGGGCTAAGTTTTTTATTGAGCAACTCTCTTTCGGATTTTTCCATCATGGATTTTACATCGCCTAGGCTGCCGGATTTTTCCTTGCCTCCTTGTTGAAGTGCCTTTTCCATTTCAGCAAGCGCACGGCGCATAGCGGCTTGTTTCTGTGCCAGTTGTGCCAGTTCCTTGGACATTTGCTGACCTGGTTTTTTGCCATTTTTAAGCTGAGAAATCTGCTCGTTTATTTCCTTTTGCATTTTGCCCATGCTGCCCGGTTTCGGCTTCCCTTTGCCCGGTTTTTTGCAGGATTTACTTCCGGAAGATTGCTGCTGCTGTTGTTGCTGCATTTGCTCCAATGCATCTTTCAGCATCACGGTGAGGTTGTTGATGTGGGTCATCGACAATTGCCCGCGGGCAGAAGCCAGATCCGGCCTCCTGGCCTTTACATGCTTCACAGCTTCTTTGATCGCACCATCCATTTCGTAGAGTTCCTTCATTACAAAACTCTGGATTTGCGGAGCCCGCTGGGCAAGGGCTTTCAGGCTGTCTTTGATAATTTCTGAGTCGTCTTTGATTTTTACCTGCTTCTGACTCAAAGCAAGGTACTTCGGATCGAGCTGGTTTACTTTCGCCACTTGCTTATACACATCTTCCTGATCGAAAGAGAGTTGCAGTAAATTTTCAATGATGGATCGAAGGTCACCAATGTCTTCCTGCTCGGCTCCTCCACCTTCCATTTCCATTTTGCTTTCTTCCATTTTCTGCGCCATCTTTTTCATTTTCTGCGCAGCTTTTTTCTGGTGGGAACCTGCTTTCGACATTTTGCCCTCTTTCATTTCCTGAGAACTGTTTTCCTGCTCCTTCTCGATTTCTTTTTCTTCTTCCTGTCCGGTATCGAGGTCGTTTTTGTCTTTCAACTCATTGTTGAGTTCTTTCATTTGCTTCAAATCCTCCTGCACCTGCTTGAACATTTTGTCCATTTCCTTTTGTTCAGAAAGTGCCTTGTCCTTTTCTTCCTGGTTTGGCTTGTTACCAGTTTTTTCGTTTTCCTCTCCGGCCTTGTTTTCTTTCGCGGCCAGTTTTTCCATATCCTTAATGGCCTTCTCTAGTTTTTCCTCCACCTTCAATTGCTTGAGCATTTCCATGGCGCGGTCAAGTTCATTCTGGATAAATTCATTCTTATCCTGCATTTTCTCAAAAGCCTCCTGCAACTTGTCAGTGTTCTGCTCCTGTTTCTCCATCAGGCGCTGAAGTTCCTTGAGCATTTCTTTTGTTTTTTCATCGAGGAGCTCATCCAGCATCTTGTTGATTTGCTCCTGTTTTTCGAGAAGCTGTTCGGATTGAAGCTGGTTTTCTTCCTTGTTTTTAAGCGTTTTTGCAACTTCCTTTTTCAGGTCTTCTATTTGTTTGAAAAGGTCTTTCTGCTTTTCTGCAAAGTTTTCAAGTTCCTTTTTATCCTGCCAGTTCAACTCCTTTTTACCTTTCAGGTTTTCGAGCATTTTGCGGGAATTCTTCTCGAGGCTCTGGGTTTTTTTGGCCAGTTCTTCCATCTTCTCTTCATTCCTCGCATCCATCTGGTCCGTTGATTTTGCCAGCGCCTCTTTGCTGGCCTCGGCCACATCAAAAATTTGCGATGAACTTGCTTTCGGGCCATTTACGCCATCGTTGTCCCAAACCCTGAAGAGCAACAGCATTGGCTTTTCGCGAATGATATCGGCGATTTTGCCTTCAGGACTAAAAACAAAAGTTCCGGTCTTTTCATTTCTGCTGAAGCCAATTTTGCTTTCGGCCACCACGGCTTTGCTTTTGGGATCCTGAAGAATGGCCGTCAAACGACTAAAACCATAATCATCGGCGATGCTGCCTGCATAATACATTTTAGCCATCGAGACAGAATCCTGAAATGTGCGAACCTGAATTCTTGGGAATTCATCCTCCCGGATTCCAATCTGATAGGCAAATTCCTGATCTGTTTCACCCAGAACGTTTCGGGCGGTGATTCCGTAAGCCGATGCCAGCATGGCACGCATCTGGTAGGTTCGCAGTTTGTTGTTTTTCTTTTCAAATGCCTGCGCTTTTTCCTTTCCAAATTTGAAGTCCAAAGCAGCCAAGTTTTCGGTTTTCAGTTCCCATTCAATTAGGCTTCCTTTTTCTACTTCAAGGTTGCCTTCGTTTTCCTGTAAAACTGGCTTTTTACCAGTATAGGCCGGCGGTGTAACCCGGATTTTCATAGAGGCAATCTGGCCCGGGGGATACACTGTCAACGGGTAATTGCTTGTTGAAATATTTCCGGAGAAAACACGCAATTCAGTAGTTCCGGGGGATGGCGCTTCAAGCTCAAGAACGAATTTTCCTTTCCCATCTGGGTTCATTCGGATGGTTCTCGTACCCATTGCCACATACAGCGAGCCTGGCATGGCGCTTCCTTTTGCACTGGCTTCAACGCGGAAATTGCGACCTGAGATCAGCCCAGCTGGAAGATTCGCGAGTGTAATTTCAAAGGGTGCCGGAGGAGTAAATTTTTTGCCGGGTTGCAGCAATCGGCCCGAACCTTCCTTGACAGAATCAAAAAACAAAAACAAGAGCAAAACGCCAATGGCTGCAGGTGGCAATATCTTTTTCCAAAGACTTGAAGGGATTGAAATCTGAATTCTGGATGGAAGATTAAGTGCCTGAATTTGATTTTGTTTCTGACCAAGGCTTAGACCAACCAGTACATTTTCGCCACTGCGCAAACTCAGCGAAAGAAGCTGAAGGTAATTGATCAGCTTGTCGTCTACCGAAGAAACACTTGCCGATATTTTTTTAGAAAGCACCTCAAATTGCTCAATGCTCTGGGTGTTTCGTAGTTTCCACCAGGGCAGAATGACAAATCGCAGCATCAGGCCGAGCACAAGGCCAATCCACAAAATGAGGATCAGGCTTTTTGCAAACGGAGAAAGGTAAAAGAAATATTCTGCCAGGGCGAAAACGGGAAAGGCCAGAATCGTGCCTGCCAGTATCGTCACCAGAATCTGGATAAGAAGGCGCGCAATTCTCTTTTTTTCAAAGAGATTGATGTCTTCCAGAACCCGGTTTTCTTTCATGATTCAGAATTGGTTTAGACTTTTTCTTTCAAAGCATTGATGGCCTTTACTTCAATAAGTTCTGGGGCAACTGCGCGAACCGCATCTTCCACAGCTTTTAAGGTCATTGGACTGCTTGTGCAACCACCACAGGAGCCGAGCAATTCCAGCTCCAGCACCATGTTTTCCCGAAGTCTGGCTACACGAATGTCGCCTCCATCCGCACGAAAATAGGGCCGGATGTCGTCTAATGCTTTTTCGATTTTTTCGAGAATTGTCATCTTTTTAGGGCTGGGAATGCGAAATTATGAAACTATGCTGTCTTCTTCAACCTCAATGCCTGCATTTTTCAGCGCAACTTGCTGGGCCACACTTTGAGCCAATTCTAAAAATGCTTTTGAAACCGGCTCATCTTCGTGCATTACAATCGGTACTCCGCCATCGCCGGCTTCCCGCACTGATTGAACCAAAGGAATTTCACCCAAGAATGGAAGTTTGTAATGCGTGGCCATTCTCTTGCCGCCATCCTGACCAAATATGTAATACTTGTTTTCGGGTAGTTCGGCCGGAGTGAAATAGGCCATGTTTTCCACAATTCCCAAAATGGGCACTTTTATCGGCGTTTGGCCAAACATGGAGATGGCTTTTGCAGCATCTGCAAGCGCCACTTTCTGCGGGGTGGTCACAACCACAACGCCTGTAAGCGGCACCATCTGAACAAGTGTGAGGTGGATATCGCTGGTGCCGGGCGGAAGATCGATGAGCAGGTAATCCAGCTCGCCCCACTGGCAGTCGGTAATAAATTGTTTCAGGGCTGAACTCATCATCGGTCCACGCCAAACCACAGCCTGATCGCCATGCGCTAAAAAACCAATGGAAAGAAGTTTTATGCCAAGGCGTTCAACCGGTACCAAATAGTTCTTTCCATCGATTACCACCACATTGGGATTTTCATCTTCCACGCCGAACATCGTGGGAATACTCGGCCCGGAAATATCGGCATCAATGAGGCCAACCCGCGCACCATTTTGTGCCAGTGCCAGAGCCAGATTGCTTGTAACGGTTGATTTTCCAACCCCGCCTTTTCCAGAAGCAATTGCAATAATGTTGCGAACCCCAGGAAGAACCGGGCCATTGGCCTGCCGCTGGGTGGTAACATCCGCGTCCATATCCACTGTGATTTTTACCTCCGTACCGAAGTCTTCATGAATGGCATCAAGACAACGCTTGCGGATTACTTCTTTCAATGGACAGGCCGGCGTGGTTAGTTGAACGGTAAAGCGAATTGAACCTTCACCAACTTCCAGCTTGCGAATCATTCCAAGGCTTACCAGATCTTTTTTTAAATCTGGTTCCTCTACACGGCTAAGGGCCGACATGACCCCTTCATAGGTAAGTTCCATAGTATTCAGAAGAACGACTTCAAAAATAAGGCCAATTTTCCCGTAAATGGCAGGGCTTTTTTACTTTTTAAAACCAAATCAAATTTGGAAGAAAAGCAGCCCTTGTTGTCGGCCCTTTTTTTCGATGCTTGTCAGGCCAAATGCTCACCCACTGGCTCCCAGTTTTCAATCATTTGGTCCACCACAAAAGACATGCATTCAAAGAGATGGCCATCATCTTTGAGGCTTTGTTTCATCAGCCTTCCAATCTGTGGGTAGAAATCATATTTGTTGGAGTAGTCAATTTCGTCAGAAAAGACTTCTTTCAGTTGAATTACAAGCCAGCTTAAAGCAGCTGCATGCGATGATACAACAAATACAATTCCTTCTGGATCGCGGATTGGTCGATTGGGATCGTCTGAAATAATTAAATCTGCGCCACCGAAATGCTCGAATTGGGAAGGAAATTTTCCGGCTTGAATGTTGGCGCGAAGTTTTTGAAGGAGGACTTTGTTCATGATAAGATTGGGTTTTAATTGATGATTAATTCTCCCGCAAAATTACTGCCGAACATATTGGAAATGAGCAAATAATTTTTTCAGCCATCATTCAAAACACCCGTTAATTTTCACTTAAATAGCTTCAAATCACTCACTTGAAGGGGAATAATATTTTCGAATTTGAGCGTTAAAATCCCATTCAAATGTCAAAATGCTTGTCCCTGTCACTCGATTTTTTTGGTTTCCTTTGAGCCATGAAGGGGCATCCTTTTTTGCAGTCCACAGCTCAGTTTATTTCCGAAAATGCTCTTTTCGGAAAGGAGGATATTTTGCTTTGCGCGGTCAGCGGAGGAGTCGATTCCATGGCCATGGTTACGGCCCTGCAACTTTTGAATTTCCGGCTCGAAATTGCCCATGTAAATTATGGCTTGCGGGGCAAGGATTCAGATGCCGATGAAGCACTCGTCCGCGACTGGGCAAGTGAAAGAAACATTCCTTTTTACCTCAAAAAGGCCGGACCAGAATTTCACTTGGAAGCCGAAAGTTCTCTTCAGGAAAAGGCAAGAGATTTTCGTTATCAGTGGTTGGAAAAACTCGCAAGCGAGCGCGGCATCCAACACCTTTTGCTTGCCCACCATGCCGGCGATCAAACCGAAACCATCCTCCTGCAATTTTTCAGGGGCGCCGGTCCACGCGGACTTCAAGGCATGTTGCCCGCCAGCGGTTTGCGGAAAAGACCTTTTCTACAGCATTCCCGCAAGGAAATTTTATCCTTCGCCCGAGAATTTTCAATTGTCTGGAGGGAAGACAGCAGCAATGCCGGACTAAAATACCGGCGAAACATCGTGCGTCATAAGCTGATTCCAGTGCTTGAAGAAACATTTCCTTCGTTCGAATCTGTGCTTCAGCGCAATGCCCGGCGAATGGGGCATGTTTCCGCGGCCGTGGATTTCTTGTTTTCCCAACTTGAGCAGGAGTTTCTTTTAAAAACCCAGCCCGGAAAAACAGAATTCAAGCTGGAGCAAATTATCGCCCATCCCATGGCGGAATTTTTCATGGTTGAATTGCTGCTCCGCAATGGATTTTCATTTCCCGATTCGGAAGAACTCAGCCTTCGGCGCAAGAATACCGAAAGTGTTTTCCGGGAAAATGCAATGGGTGGTCGAATCGAAATCCGCTTTCCCAGACTCATCCTTTTTGACTCCGCATCGGCTAATTTTCCGGAAATAGAAATTCAGCTAGCCTCAAATCAAAGCCATGACCTGCCTTCCGGCAAAATCCTGAAAACATGGACAGATTATTCTGCACCCAAAAAATTGTCAGCTTTTTCATGGATGGCGGACGCCGAAAAAATCAGCTTTCCAATCCGCCTCAGGCTTTGTGTGCCTGGCGATAAAATGGCCGTTTTTGGCATGTCAGGTCAGAAAAAGAAAGTCAGCGATTTGCTTACGGAGGCCAAACTGAGTCCAAGCGAAAAAGCAGAAACCTGGTTGGCCGAAGATGCCAATGGCCAGATTTTATGGATTCCCGGTTTGCGCCATGCCGAGATTTGTCGCCTGCCTGAAAACTATTTTGGGCCCGTTTTTTGCATGGAGCTTCTTCTTCCGGAAGAAAATTAATGCCCTTTTTTTAGGGCCTGCCTCCGTTTTCGGACAAAGCCTCAAACGGAGTCGGGCTATCCATTGCAAGTCCGTTTCGTGTTCGTGACCCACGAACCCGCCAGCCGCACATCCCGCAATACGGGCTTTCCATTTCTATCCCTCAGGCGGGTTTGCACCATGGCCCGTAGCCTGACTACCTTTGCACATATGCTTGACCAGGAAATCCGGAAACGCCGAACCTTTGGAATCATTTCCCACCCCGATGCCGGTAAAACCACCCTTACCGAAAAACTTCTCCTTTTTGGAGGCGCCATTCAGACAGCAGGAGCCGTAAAAAGCAACAAAATCACCAAGGCCGCCACTTCCGATTTTATGGAAATTGAGAAGCAACGCGGCATTTCTGTGGCAACTTCGGTGATGGGTTTTGAATACCAGGGCTATAAAATCAACATCCTCGATACCCCCGGTCACAAAGACTTTGCAGAAGATACTTACCGAACGCTCACGGCTGTGGATTCGGTTATTCTGGTCATCGATTGTGTAAAAGGTGTGGAAGAGCAAACCCGAAAACTCATGGAGGTTTGCCGGATGCGCAATACGCCGGTTATTATTTTCATCAATAAACTCGACCGCGAAGGGCAGGACCCTTACGACTTGTTGGAAGAAGTGGAAAAAGAACTTTCTATACACACCAGGCCTCTTTCCTGGCCCATCGGTATCGGTGAAAAATTCCAGGGCGTGTACAACCTGTTCGATAAAAAACTCCTCCTTTTTTCTAATTCTAAAACCAAAAAGGCTTCTGATGTTCTCACCATTTTAGACCTCAACGACAAGCAATTGGACGAGCAGGTTGGTGAAAAGGCGGCCAAACAACTGCGCGAAGATGCCGAACTCATTGAGGGTGTTTTTGAGCCTTTCGATGAAGATCTTTACCGCGACGGATATCTGGCGCCCGTGTTTTTTGGCTCTGCCATCAACAATTTCGGGGTGCAGGATTTGCTCGATACTTTTGTTCGGATTGCTCCGTTTCCCAGAAGCCGGGTTACAGACACCAGAGAAGTAAAGCCGGATGAAAAGCCGTTCTCGGGATTCATTTTCAAAATTCACGCCAACCTAGACCCGAACCACCGCGACAGGATTGCTTTTTGCCGCGTGGTTTCAGGCACATTTGAAAGAAACAAATTTTACCAGCACACGCGTCTGGATAAAAAACTTCGTTTCGCCAATCCCAACATGTTTATGGCCAACGAAAAAAGCGTAGTGGATGAGGCATTTCCCGGTGATGTGGTGGGCCTTTATGACACCGGCAATTTTAAAATCGGGGATACCCTCACAGAAGGAGAAAACATGCAGTTTCAGGGAATACCAAGTTTTTCTCCGGAGATTTTCAAAGAACTCATCAACAAGGATCCATTCAAGGCCAAGCAAATGGAAAAAGGCATCCGCCAGCTTACAGATGAAGGTGTGGCTCAGCTTTTTACCCAAGAACTAGGCAGCATCAAGATTATTGGTACGGTTGGCGAACTTCAATTTGAAGTCATCCAGTTCCGACTCCTTCAGGAATATGGAGCTGCCTGTAGCTTTCATCCGGTTGCGTATTCCAAAGCCTGCTGGATTACTTCCGAAGACAAGGCGGCGCTCGATAATTTTATTCGGATGAAAAGCCGTTTCATCTGTTACGACAAGGAAAATCGTCCTGTTTTTATGGCCGATACACTCCGAAACCTGAAATCTGTTCAGGATTATTATCCAGCCATTTCATTCCACTTTACATCGGAATTTAAAACCGATCAGGCCTTGATTGGACAAGCCGCTTATGGAAAATAAGGAACTATCCCAAAATGGCAATCTGGGTTTTTAGGTAACAAATGAAACGCATTTCTGCCCTTTTGATTTACAGCTTAAAATACCCCTTTAAATTGTGGGCATATGAGTTGCTGGACCAGTTGCTGCTCAATTTTTTTCCCGCAAAAAAGGGCGGTGGAGTTCTGATTTTTCGTCTTGACTTAATTGGCGATTATTTGATGAGTCGGCCTTTTTTTGCGGCCATCAAAAACGACCCTGCTTTCGCCGGGAAAGCCATTTCATATGCCGGAAACCAGCAATTGTCGGCATTGGCAGAAAACCTTGATTCCGCAATTTTTGAATCTTTTATCTGGATTGACCGTTCCCGGTTTATCAACAGTATTTTTTATCGTTTCCGCGTGCTGCGCGACATTAGAACCCGCGGTTTTGATTTGCTCATTTACCCCTCACACACCCGTCAATATTGGCTGGAATCTGTGGTTCGGGTTTCGGGTGCCAGGGAAAAAATCACCCCATCCTATGTAGGCAAATACATGTCAGATCTGGAAGCAGGAATTTCCTTGGCGAATTATTCTCAAGTTGTAGAAACCGGAATTGGCGCCAGATTCGAATTTTATCGCAACCGCGATTTCTTTGCAAGCATTTCTCCGCTGGCAGGCGAGGTAAAAAATCTCCATCACTCTACACTGATTTCCAAAAAGCGTAAACCCTTGGTTTTGATTGCACCCGGTGCAAGTACGGCCGAAAGAAGGTGGCCCGAATCGGAATTTGCCACCCTGTTGAAGGAATTATCGCGTATTCCCGGCCTTCGATTTGCCATCATTGGTGCGCCCGGAGAAAGTCAATTGGCCGAAAGAATTCTGGCTCTGGCGGATGTTCCAGAAATTGAAAATCTGGCCGGCCGTTTTTCTTTGCCTCAATCCATGGAATTGATGGCAGAGGCCAGCCTTTTGGTTTCAAACGAATCGGGTCCGGTGCACATGGCTGCCACCACCGGAACCGCCTGTGTTTGCATCAGCAATGGCAACCATTTTGGCCGCTGGAATCCGTATCCCGCAGAATTGGCAACCAATATTCTGACAGTTTACCCCGCCCGTTTCGGGGATGTCTCGAGTACATTTGAAAGTCTGGTTTCTCAGTACCACAACCGCTCTGAAATTCCAGCCTCAGAGGTCGAATTTGACTCAGTTTTGAAAGCCTGCCGGATGTTGCTTGCAGAACTTATGCCTGCGATTGGTCATTATTCCTAAAATCAAGGTGCTCTATATGAGTTTGCAAACTATCTTTGCAAACTTGCGTTGGATTCCAGCGGAGAAAATTAATTATAATTTATGGGGTGCGGATCTTGCAGCAGCGGTGGATGTTCCACAAAATCAGGTAGTGAAGAGAAGTCTTCCTGTAGTGGATGTTCCGGTGGTGCCTGCAATGTACTTAGCTCTTCCGACTGGTTGGGCGATGTGCTCGATTGGGCCGGCGACCCATACCGCGATTTGGTGGAGATGCGTTTCAAAGCTGGCCGCAAAGAGTTTTTTCTGAACAAAACAGGCAACAGACTTTACACAGGTGATGCTGTGATGCTCGAAACAGGATCGGGCTACCATCTCGGTTTTGTGTCCCTTCAGGGAGAAATGGCCCGACTTCAGCTTCGCAAAAAAGCACCCAAAACCAACCTTGATGATTTGAAAGGAATTATCAGGATTGCTACAGAAAAAGATTTTACCCGTTATGAAGAAGCGCGCAACCGCGAGTTGCCTGCTCTGTATAAGGCAAGAGAAATTGTCCACGAATTGAAATTGCCCATGAAGGTTTCGGATGTGGAATTCCAGGCCGATGGCAGCAAAGCTTCCTTTTTTTATTCCGCAGATGAGCGCATCGATTTCCGCGAACTCATTAAGCTGCTTGGATCCGAATTCCGGATTCGAGTGGATATGCGACAAATTAGCCTTAGGCAGGAAGCAGGCCGCATCGGCGGAATTGGCACCTGTGGACGCGAGTTGTGCTGCTCTACATGGCTTACAGATTTTAAAGGTGTGGCAACCTCTGCCGCCCGCTATCAAAATTTATCACTCAATCCGACCAAGCTTTCCGGGCAATGTGGCCGTCTGAAGTGTTGCCTCAATTATGAGCTGGAAACCTACCTTCACGAACTGAAGGATATTCCAAAAGTAGAGCGTGACTTGCAGACTCAAAAAGGCAATGCCCGTCTTCAGAAAACTGATATTTTCAGAAAGTTGATGTGGTTTGCTTATGGCGGCGACGACAGCAATTGGTACCAGGTAGATATTGAAAGGGTAAACCATATCCTGGAGCAAAACAAAAAAGGACAAAAACCTGCAGCACTTACCGAAGAGGAAGAAATCTCTCAGATTGAAGCAGAATCGGAAGTGAAGAACGAGGATCTTATTGCTTTGGATAAGAAGTATTCCAAGAACAAGAAAAAGAAGAAAAGAAGTCCTGCTGCATCAGGTCCGCCAAGGGAGGGAGGAGCCCCGCCTCAGCAAAGAAGAAATCCACCGCCACCGAAAAATTAGGAAATCTTTCGGCTTTGGGTAAAGGCATATATTTTTTTATAATCGACTGATTAGGAACCCAATACGCCAAGACTTCAAATTTGCTTACACTGAAATTTCGGTGTAGATTTGCGCTTGATTACAGAATATTTAAGCGCTTGAAAAAAATATTGCTGGTTTTCGGTACCAGACCAGAAGCAATTAAAATGGCACCGGTTGTAATGGCTTTAAAAGCCTTACCTGAAAAGTTTATTGTTGAGGTTTGTTTAACAGGCCAGCACCGGCAAATGCTGGATCAGGTGATGGATTTTTTTGAACTCAAATCCGATTATGACCTCAATGTGATGGTTCCAAACCAAAGCCTTACAGAACTTTCGGCCAATGTGCTGAATGGAATGAAAGGCGTTTTGGAAAAATCTTCTCCAGACCTTGTGCTTGTGCACGGAGATACCACCACTTCTACAATGGCCGCTCTTGCTTCTTATTATGCAGGCAAAAAAGTGGGTCATGTGGAGGCAGGACTTCGCACTTTCGATAAATGGGCCCCATTTCCGGAGGAAATGAACCGGGCAATTACAGGCAGACTTGCAGATTTTCATTTTGCCCCGACAAAAGGATCGGAGCAAAATCTTCTGAATGAAAATGTAGATGTAGAAAGTATTTTGGTTGCCGGCAACACGGTGATTGATGCCTTGCTTTTTTCTGTAGAAAAGGTTCGAAAATCCTATCCTTCCCGTTGTCGGGAAATCATGGAAAAACTAGACCCAACCAAAAAGCTGATTTTAGTAACCGGTCACAGGCGCGAGAATTTCGGGGATGGTGTACTCAATATTTGCCAGGCCTTGCTCGACATCAGCCAATCTGACGAAGTGGAAATTGTGTATCCGGTTCACCTCAATCCCAATATTAAAGGGCCGGTTCATGAACTCTTAGGAACAGCCCCCAACATCCATCTGGTTGAGCCCCTCGATTACGAAGCTTTTGTTTGGATGATGGATCGTTCGTATCTGATTATTACTGATTCGGGTGGCGTTCAGGAAGAAGGACCATCGCTTGGAAAGCCGGTTTTGGTGATGAGGGAGAAAACAGAAAGACCCGAAGCCGTGGATGCCGGAACGGTAATTCTTGTTGGAACAGACCGAAATAAAATTGTTTCCGAAACGCTTGACTTACTCAGCAACCCTGAGCGGTACTTGGCAATGAGCTTGCTTCACAATCCCTACGGAGATGGAAAAGCATCGGGCAGAATTGCTGAATTTTTAGACAAAAAACTTTAGGACTTGATTATGAATAAAAGCCAAAGAATCTGCATTTCCGGTCTCGGTTATATCGGGCTTCCAACAGCAGCCCTCCTGGCCAATTGTGGATATTCTGTGCATGGTGTGGATGTTGTTCCACATGTAGTGGATACAATCAACCGGGGAGAAATTCACATCATTGAACCCGATTTGGATGCCTTTGTTCGGGCAGCTGTCAACTCGGGTCAACTGAAAGCCTCCCTTCAGCCTGCTGAAGCAGATGTTTTTATGATTGCGGTTCCTACGCCATTCCGTGACGACCACAGTCCTGACATTTCGTATGTGCTTTCTGCTGCCCGCAGCATTGGTCCTTTTTTGAAACCCGGAAATCTGGTTATTCTCGAATCTACTTCGCCAGTAGGAACCACCGAAAAGCTTCGTGCAGAATTGCAGGCGAATGGTTTTGATACCACCGGTATTTATTTTGCCTATTGTCCGGAGCGCGTTTTGCCCGGGCATGTAATGAAAGAATTAATCGAAAACGACCGCATTGTCGGTGGTTTGGATCATGAAAGTACGGCCATTGTGGCAGCGTTTTACCAAACCTTTGTGAAAGGTGCGGTACTGGAAACAAATGCCCGCACAGCCGAAATGTGTAAGCTCACCGAAAATGCCAGCAGAGATGCCGGAATCGCATTCGCCAACGAATTGTCAATGATTTGCGATGACTTGGGCATAGATGTCTGGGAGCTGATTCGCCTGGCAAACAAGCACCCAAGGGTCAATATTCTGCGTCCGGGAACTGGCGTGGGCGGACATTGTATTGCAGTGGATCCCTGGTTCATTGTTTCTCAAAGTCCGGAAAAAGCGCGTATGATTCGCACGGCCCGGGAGGTGAACAATTACAAAACCCATTGGGTGATTGAGAAAATCAAAAATGCCTGCCTTCAGTTTCGTCTGGAAAATGGAAGAGAGCCAGTGCTTGCATGTCTTGGACTTGCATTCAAACCAGATATTGATGACCTCAGAGAATCTCCCGCCGTTGAGGTTGTGGAGGCCTTGATAAAGAATGGAATCCAATGCATGGTTGTGGAACCAAATGAGGAATCACACCCTCATTTTCCCCTTTCTGGACTGGAAGATGCCATTGCAAAAGCAGACATTGCCGTTGTGCTGGTTGCCCACACTTCTTTTAAGGAAGCGTCTTTTTCAAACACCCTGATTAAACTTGATTTTGTGGGTTTAGCCGTTTAAAATCAAAATCGTTCAAGTGAAAACAATCAATTCTGAGTCTGCAATTTTCATCGGAGATTTAACCTGAACAGGATTTCTTAAAGTAAAAGAATAGACTTGAAAGTTGTTGCCATCATACCTGCCAGAAGTGGTTCCAAATCCTTACCGGATAAAAATATTTTATCCCTTAGGGGAAAACCAATGTTGGCCTGGTCGATTGAGCATGCTTTGCAGTGTCCGGAAATAGACCAGGTTATTGTAAGTACAGACAGCGAGCAATATGCCTCAATTGCGGAATCATTTGGCGCAGATGTTCCTTTTATCCGACCGGCAGATCTGTCGGGAGATGTATCGACAGATTTTGAGGTTTTTCAACATGCATTGCTGCAATTGGCCAAGCGTGATTATGTACCTGACTTGATCGTGCACCTGAGGCCAACCACACCGCTTAGGAACATCGCAGATATCAGCAAGATGATCAATTTGCTTTCTCAAAATGAGGACTGGGATTCTGTTCGCTCGGTGGTAAAGGCGCCCGAAACGCCATTTAAAATGTGGCTGATTCAAGATGGCAAACTTAAACCTGCAGCCACTCTGCCAGAATTAAAGGAACCTTATAACAGTCCCCGCCAGATTTTGCCGGAGACATATTTACAAAATGCAAGCATCGATGTGACGAGATATCGGACCATAATGGACCTCAATTCCATGACGGGTAGCCGCATCGGAGCGTACATCATGGATAATTTTGTGGACATTGATGAAGCAAAGGATTTGGTCGGTGCACTCAGATTGGATTTTTCAAAATGCGCCAACGAAGTTTTCTGTTTCGACATCGACGGGGTAATCGCACATATTAGTCCGAACAATGATTATTCCATTGCCAGTCCCAACCTCTCCAACATTGCGAGGGTGAATCGCTTATACGACCAAGGCAACCAGATTATTTTGTTTACTGCCAGGGGAAGTAAGACCGGAATCGATTGGACAGAAACAACACGGAACCAAATGCTTTCCTGGGGGGTTAAACACCATGAATTGCGTCTTGGAAAGCCCGCCGCCGACTATTATGTAGACGACAGGGCAATTGAATTAAGTCAACTCATTAATTGGAATATATAGAAATGGCACAAAAAACTGCGGAAATATTTGATGATCTGTTCATTTTTGAAATGGCCAACAACCATCAGGGAGATATAGAACACGGCAAGCGCATCATCCGGGCAATGGCTGATATTGCGCGAAAGCGTAACATCAAGGCTGCCGTAAAATTGCAGTATCGAAATCTGGATACCTTTATCCATCCGGATTTCCGACACGATACAAAGGCCAAGCACATCAGTCGCTTTCTCTCTACTGAGTTAAGTAAAGACCAGTTCGGGGAGCTTGTTCAAGAAATCAAAGCCCAGGGTTTGGTGTCTGTTTGCACCCCATTCGATGAGGAATCTGTTCAGTGGATTATTGACCATGAAATTGAAATAATAAAAGTTGCAAGCTGTTCAGCAGACGACTGGCCTCTACTTGATAGAATCGTTGGTGCAGGAAAACCTGTAATTGCCTCCACAGGTGGTTTGCAACTTCTTCAAATAGACAACCTTATTACATTTTTATCCCACAGAGAAGTGGATTTCGCCATACTTCATTGTGTTGGAATTTATCCGAGTCCGAATGAAGTATTGAATCTGCGTTTTATTGAGAGGCTTCGTAAAAGATACCCTGAAATAACCTTTGGATATTCTGGGCATGAGGCACCGGAAAATCTTGGTCCTGTTTTGGCAGCCACTGCCCTTGGAGCACGTATTTATGAGCGCCATGTTGGTGTGCCAACAGAAAGCATCACCCTCAATGGGTATTCGATGTCGCCAGAGGAAACAGATGCCTGGGTTGCTGCTGCCCTCGAAGCAAAATCCATTTGTGGGTCACTTGAAAAAACCATTACGCCGGCCGAATCAGAATCTCTTTTATCCCTGAAGCGTGGTGTATTTTTCCTTCACCCTGTTTCAAAAGGACAGCTTATCACCCGCGAGGATGTATACTTTGCTATGCCATGCAGTCCTGGTCAAATCACCAGCAGTGATTTCGGAAAGTTCCGGGCTAAGTTTATTGCAAGCAAAAATTACGAGGCAAACGAAGCACTGTTTGAGAAAATTAATACGGATGAATTTCATGGTCTTAGGTCCATCATCCATGAAGCAAAAGGACTTTTGTCTGAGGCTGGAGTTGTTTTAAGTCCTTCTGCTGAAATTGAACTTTCGCATCATTACGGCATTGAGCGGTTCAGAGAGTTTGGAATCCTCATTGTGAACCTGATCAACCGGGAGTACTGCAAGAAAATTATTGTTGTTTTTCCTGGTCAGCACCATCCAGAGCAACATCACATCAAAAAAGAGGAAACATTCCATGTTTTGAGCGGTGTATTGGATGTTACTTTGAATGGCATTCACCGTCAGCTTTTTCCAGGTGACATTGTCACAATCGAGCGTGGAGTGAAGCATGCATTCTGGAGCAAAACCGGTTCCATTATCGAAGAGGTTTCTACTACGCATTTTCGGAATGATTCGTTTTATACAGATGAAACAATCAATGCCCTGGATCCGATGCAGCGTAAAACCATCATTACTGAATTTTAAGGTTTTCGGAGAATCTATTGCTGCTTGATATATTGATTTCTTTTTCTGCTGATTTGGAAGGATATTGTATCTACTGGGTTTTGATCAAACAAGCCAAATGGGCCGAAAAAGAGTGATTAATCCATTATTCTGCTAATAATTCTTCAGGTAAAAACAGCAAAATGTCAAATTCTAATAAAGAGGAAAACAGCTACAAATCCTCTTTGAAGGCAACTGGCATCACTGGCTTGGCGCAAGTCATACAGATAATTATCAAAATTGTAAACACGAAAGTAATCGCCTTCCTTTTGGGTCCTACCGGAGTTGGAATTATTGGAATGTTTCAGTCTACCACAAACCTGATTAACACGATTTCCGGTCTTGGACTTGGTAGTTCTGCTGTTAGGGATATTGCACAAGCCGTAAAGCAGGAAGATGATGAAAAAATAAGTCATACCATTCTGACACTCCGTAGGCTTGTTTGGATTACCGGTTTATTGGGTGCCTTTTTCTGTCTGCTTGCCGGACCTTGGCTTAGTCAAGTTTCTTTCAATTCCGAAATGTATGCAACGGAATTCCGCATTCTGGGTGTAACGGTTTTTCTTAGCCAGATTACAGCAGGTCAGATGGCGCTTTTACAAGGCTTCCGCCGGCTGAAAGAAATGGCCATGGCTTCTGTATTGGGCGGTTTGGCCGGATTGATTTTTGCAGTTCCTCTTTATTGGTACTTTGGTATCAAAGGAATTGTGCCCGCTCTGGTTATTTTGGCCTTTGTTCCTGTAGTAGTTGCCTGGTGGCTGGCAAAGGGAATTCGAATTACCCGGCATTTGATTAGCCAAGAAAAATTTAGAAAGGTGGCCTTTCCAATGGTAAAATTAGGAATCTCTACCATGCTCAGCGGGCTTGCCTTTTTCTTAAGTATGTGGATTATCCGGATTTTGGTTCAGCGACAATTCGGCCTAACGGCCGTAGGTCAGTTTCAGGCCGGCTGGGGTGTTACAACCATTTACCTTCAAATGATTTTTCAGGCAATGGGCAGGGATTATTTTCCACGTTTGGCAGGAATGGCAGAAAATCCCAAAGCCATGGTAAAACAGGTAAATGAGCAAATGCACCTTGCACTTTTAATGGGCACACCTTTGCTCCTTTTTGCCATTATGGGGGCACCCTGGATTATTCAATTTCTGTATTCTTCAAAATTCGAAGAGGCAATTCCTCAGTTGCAATGGCTGGCATTGGGCACTTTATTTAAATTAATCTCCTGGCCACTGGGTTTTGTTCTCTTGGCATTACGGAAGTCTACCGTTTATTTTTTCACAGAGACTTTTGCAGCGGCCGGTTTTTTGCTTTTAAGTTTTTTGTTAATGAAGCCATTTGGATTGCATGGGGTAGGAATGGCCTACACATTGAATTACATTCTGTATGCCATCATTGTGCTTGTGGCTGCCCGAAGTTTTATTGGATTTCGAATTGACAAAAGGAGTTTACAATATTTACTCATAAGTATGTTTGGAATCGGCCTTGTGTTTTTTTCATTTAATGTAGTGAGTCAGCAAATATTTTATTTTTTAGCTCTTATAATTTCCCTTGGAATTTCCTTTGTCTACTTGCGTAAATTGGATCAACTAACCGGATTGTTCAAATCAATATGGAATCGAATTCGTTAGAAAATCCATCCCTTCCGCTGGTATCCATTATTGCCATCTGCCATCGGCATGCCCAGTATGTGTTGCAAACGCTCGATAGCATACGGAATCAGACCTATGCACAGGTTGAACTCATTATCATTAATAATGTAAAAGATGATTGTGAGCCTTTGATACGCAAATGGATAAAAGACCACCAGGTGGATTGTGAATTTATTCAAAATGAATCAGCTCTGAGCCTTACCAAAAATTGTAATTTGGGAATAAGCAGGAGCAGCGGGTCGCTAATTAAGCCGATTTCCTGCGATGATGTATTGATTCCAGACTTGATTTATCTGCAGGTAAAAATGTTAAACTCTGTCAGCGGAGTAAAGGCAGGCTTATGCTATTCGGATATGGTTTTCATAGATCAAAATGATAAACCACTGCCGGGTCACGCATCCTTTATGACTAAACTAAAAAAGAGTTTCCCCAATTATACCCAATCTGAATCTTTTGACTACAGACAACTTTTGTCCGCCACCAATCCTATTCCTGCACCCTCGGTTCTTTATGTAAAGTCGGCTATTGCAGAGGTAGGAGGCTTTGATGAGGACCTTGACATAGAAGATTATTCAATGAATTTGGCATTGTTTGCCCATGGTTTTAAGTTTCTTTTTATTGACAAGGTGCTGGTGCGTTATAGGGTTTTGGATGGTAGCCTTTCAACGGTTTTCAGAAAGGAAAAATTCTATCAGAATTACAATATGCTAAAGGAATACAGGCATTTTTTAGACACTAAAAATTCCCATTACCGCTGGAAGCTATGGAAGGGTATTTTATTAATGCCGGGATTTTTGGGTTTTCTGAAGGAACTTTGGCAATACTTTAAGATTACCAAGGACTTTAATATTGTGACTTACTTAAGACTTTTGGTTCGTTATATTTTGGGCACAGCAAAAAAATCCACCGTCACCAGAATTTAATTTGAAAGAACCTTTCCAAAATTAATTTTTAAAAAAATCGGCCTCCCCAAAAATGAAAATCGGCATCATCGTTTCTTTTTATGATTTCCGGGCCGATGTCCGCGACTTAATCGGGGAATTTCAGAATGCGGGCCATCAGGTGGTTTTGTTTTTTAGAGAGTCTGAAGAAAAAGACATTTCCCGACATCCAATTGATGGTCTGGAATACAGGAAGATAAAGGAAGAAAAGCGCAATTTTCGAAATCGTTTGCTGGAGTATGCTTTTCTGTTTTTCAAGCGCCTTCCATCCAGCCGTCAGAATTATTTTCTGATGGAATTGTTCAAAATTTCCAACAATCCGGCCAAAGGTTCACGCATTTTTTCCCAGCTGGTTCTGTTCATTCAGCGTCTGAGACTCAACTTTGTATCCTATGATTTTCTATTGGAAAATCTACAATATTCTGCTGCAACTCCGATTGAAGATATTGAGCATTTCATCGGATTTACGGAATTTCAGTCCGACTACTTTGCTGCCCGTTTGCTCCATGAGAATCGGCCGCTCAGCATTTATGTGTACTCATGGGATCATCCCTGTAAGCATACCCGTTTCTCAAGAAAGTTTCATTACCAGGTTTGGTCACCCGGAATCCGTGAAGATTTAATTCGTCTGCAAGGCGTTCCGGAAGCCAATGTTTCTGTGGCTGGTGCTACGCAGTTTAGTTACTTGTGGGAATACCAGCACAAACCAGCCCCACTGCCGCGGCCGGTGTCTTTTCGGTATGTTTATTTTTGTTGTGCAATTGGCATCAAAGACCTGATTCCGATGGAGCTGGATATCATCCGGTCTATTGCGGCAGAGCTTGAAAAACTTCGGCCAGATTGGAAATTGTTTGTGCGCCCATATCCTGTTCTGAACCAATGGGAGATTTATCAACCACTTCGCTCCCTGCCCAATGTTTTGTTTGACGATGGTTTTCGTACACATCCTTTTTCGAATCATAAGGCAGCCAATTTTGATAAGTTTCTAAAGCTTGAGTCGGCAGAGCTGGTGCTGCATTCTGGTTCTACCATTGGACTAGAAGCTTGCTTCCTGAATGTACCGGCTGCGCTTGTAGATTTTGGTTACGGCAGCCAACGCAGCGGCTTATCGGTTTATGGCTTTATTCACCAATATCAAAATGAAAAGTATTTGCTGGATATGGGCCTGGCCTTGAAATCG
>CAMDMI010000022.1 GCA_945902135.1 Spirosoma fluviale | reverse complement strand
TATTGGACAAAAATGCAGGGAAAATCAAGTACCGAGAATTAGTTTGACGATGGCCATTCCCATCACTGCAATAAAAGTTCCCAAAGCCTGAGGCATCAGCAAAAGATCCAGACTTACATAATCCTTGTTCTTCAAAACCTGAGGCAAGGTTTTCAACATAAGTAGGCAACCGGGAAGAGCACCCAAGGCCCAAATAGCTTTTTCAGAAAGGGCAAAGACAAGTAAAAACAGAATACCTCCAAGCACCAAAACAAAATGATAAATCCGGGCATTCACGGATCCCAGAATAATCGGAAGCGTCTTTTTACCTGCAAGTGAATCCGATTCAACATCACGCATGTTGTTAAGATTCATCACGGCGGTACTCCAGAAGCCCAAAGCAGAAGCAGGAAGAATTTCCAAACCCGAAAATTCCTTTACCTGCAGCCATGAAGCGCCCAAAACTGCTACCACTCCAAAAAAAACAAACACCGCCAAATCGCCTAAAGCCCTGTAGCCATAAGGCTTTTTTCCATTGGTGTAGAAATAAGCGGCAGCAATACAGAAAAGTCCGGTTACAAAAAGCGGAATTGCAGCATGCCAATCGTTTCTGAAAGCCATCCAAAGAAGACAAATACCAGAAATTAAGCTGGCAAATGCCAGAACTCCAACGGCCGTACGCATTTCTTCCCGAGAAATGGCACCACTTTGAACTGCTCTTATAGGTCCTTTGCGATGCCCGCTATCAGCACCATGAATGCTGTCGCCAAGGTCATTCGCGAGATTCGACATCACCTGGAGGAAAGTTGTGGTAAGCATTCCCAAAATCAGGATTTCCCAGCGAAAACCAGGCTCTCCAAAATGAAGCAAATTACCCATACCAATTGCGGCCAAAGCCAAGGGCAATGTCCTAAGCCTTACCGCACTTATCCATGCACCTACTTTATTCTGCCCCTCGTTAATAATCATCGTGCAAAAATACCTTAAAAACCACCTTTATGTAAATCATAATCTGCGGATAATATCAAAAATCAGACAAATCCGCCTAATTTACTGATAATCAAAAACTTTTCCGAGAGCAAATCCCAACGGTTCTTATTCTTATTCAAAACACAATCTAAATTTTCTCGTTAGCTTTGTGCTTCGAAAGTCAACTCTACTAAAAAAATGGTTTGACAAATTTTTTGAATTAGGCCCGCACAATGAACTCATCAATTAAAGGTCATTTTTTGTCTGTAAAAGACAATACACGCTTTGCACTTTTTGTTTGCTCTGCATTCCTGTTATTGGGATTGGGAATGGTTAATAAATCAAAATCATTCCCTTTTCTTCTGGACGACAAGTCAAAACTTTTGGAAAGTCCAGCAAGCCAAAAACAGGCTATGCAAATTTCCGAGTCGAACAAGGCTTAAGGCCCGTATCTTTACGGCCACATCCCAATTGAATGGCCGATTCCAATTTTATAGATTACGTCAAAATCCACTGTAAATCAGGCGCCGGTGGCCCTGGTTCAGCCCATTTTTACCGCGCAAAGGGAATGCCTAACGGCGGTCCGGATGGCGGTGATGGTGGAAATGGCGGCGATGTTGTACTGGTTGCTAACCCGCAACTCTGGACACTTCTGCACCTCAAATACACAAAGCACGTAAAGGCGGGCCCCGGAAAACCAGGTGGCATTAACCGCATGCACGGAGCAAGAGGCGAAGACCTGATTTTGGAAGTTCCTGCCGGAACTGTGGCAAAAGATGCCGAAACAGGAGAAGTCATAACAGAGGTTTTACGGGAAGGCGAAAAGTATATTTTGATTCCCGGAGGGAAAGGCGGACTGGGGAATGACCATTTTAAATCTCCCACAAACCAGGCGCCTGAATATGCCCAGCCCGGTTTGCCATTAGCAGAAAAATGGATTGTTCTTGAATTGAAGGTTCTTGCAGATGTTGGCCTTGTTGGCTTACCAAATGCTGGAAAATCCACCCTGCTTTCATCCATCTCCGCAGCAAAACCAGCAATTGCGGATTATCCTTTCACCACACTCACCCCAAATCTCGGGGTGGTTTCATACCGCGATTTCCAGTCTTTTGTTATGGCCGACATTCCGGGCATCATTGAAGGCGCGCACCAGGGCCGCGGTCTCGGACTCCGGTTTCTTCGCCACATAGAGCGAAACCCGGTGTTGCTTTTTCTGGTGCCGATAAATGCGGATAACATAAAAGCTGAGTACAAACTTTTACTCTCCGAACTCAAAAACCATAACCCCGAATTGCTAGACAAAAGGCGAATTCTGGGGATTTCAAAAATGGATTTGGCGGACGATGAGTCAAAAGCCAAACTCAAAAAACTCAAAATGGACATTCCAGTCATTCCTTTTTCTTCTGCAACAGGCCAAGGGCTGACAGAATTGAAAGATGAGATTTGGAAAAACCTCTAAAGGCAGGGTATGGACCCAGTGAAGATATCCGTGGCAGTGATTACCTTCAATGAAGAAAAAAACATTGAAAGGTGTCTTGCTTCAGTGCGAAACATCGCGGATGAAATACTGGTTCTCGATTCAAAGTCCACCGACCGTACAAGGGAAATTGCAGAAAAAATGGGTGCAAGAGTGCTGGTGAATGATTTTGCCGGACACATTGAACAAAAAAACCAGGCCATTTCTCTTGCGCGTTTTCCTCATATTCTTTCCCTTGATGCCGATGAAGAACTGGATCCGGAATTGCAAAAGTCCATTCTTTCAGTAAAAGAGAATTTCACGATGGATGGCTATTTCCTGAACCGGCTTACAAATTATTGCGGTCAGTGGATTTATCATTCAGGTTGGTACCCAGACAAAAAACTTCGTTTGTGGGATAGCCGAAAAGGCAAATGGGCCGGCACCAATCCCCACGATCGATTTGAAATGAAGCCAGGCGCAGAACTGGCAAGTCTTCCTGGAAAAATTTTACACCACAGCTACAATAGTCTGGAAGAACATCGGCAGCAGTCCATCCGATTTTCCGAAACAGCAGCCAAAGCACTTTACAGCCAAGGCAGAAAAGCAGGATTTTCTAAACGATTTTTAAGTCCGGCTTTTCGTTTTCTTTACTCCTATATTTTTCGTCTGGGATTTCTTGAAGGAATTGCTGGATTTCACATCGCCCGAATTTCGGCCTGGGCTTCCTACCTCAAGTATAAAAGGCTGAAACAATACGAATCTGAAAAGCCCAATTGATACGCATTTGCCTTGAGATGGAAAAAACACAAAGCCTGAATACCGGGCTGGGAATGTTTTGCTTTCACCTTGGCCAAGCCTTATTAAAACAAGAAAATTCCGACCTGGCTTATTCGTTTTTCCTTCCGGAAAACAGAATCGGATTGTTCGGAAAAGACCAGCAATACTGGGTTCAGCATGCCTGGCACAAACTGAAAATACCATCCAAAATGGCTTCTGATGTTTGGCACTGCATGCACCAAGATTCCGCCTATTTTCCCAACAAAAGGACGCCAATTGTTTTGACCGTCCACGACCTGAACTTCCTAAGCCGTTATTCCGGTCTCCGCCTTCAATATCGAAAAGATAAAATGGCCCGGATGCTTGATCGCAGTTCAGCCATTGTGTGCATTTCAAGACAGACGGGCAAAGACCTCGAAGAAAACTATGGCCTGAAACCTGCAGATTATCAGGTGATTTACAATGGGAATGCCCTGCAGAATTTTGCGGGAAATGTGCGGGCAAAGTCCCAGAAACAGCGGCCATTTCTACTCAATATCGGAATTCTTTCTCCCCGTAAAAACGCGCATGTGCTCTGTGGAATGATGGCCTTTTTGCCTGACTGGGATCTTGTTATTGCAGGTCCTACTCACTCATCCTACACTTCAATAATTCTAGAGGAAGCAATAAAATGGAAGGTTCAGGACAGGGTGATTCTGGCTGGTGAAGTGAGCGAGGAAGAAAAGTACCGCTTGTACCAAAACATGGAAGGTCTGGTGTTTCCATCCCTTGCCGAGGGTTTTGGTTTGCCCGTTGTGGAGGCGATGAGTTTAGGCAAATCGGTATTCCTTTCCAAAATGGGAAGTCTGCCTGAAATCGGAGGAGAACTTGCCCATTACTTCCCAAACTTTGAACCCGCAGAAATGGCGGAAATTGTAAGCCGTGGCCTGAAAAATGACAGGCTGTATTCTGGAATGAAGGAACAACTCATCGCAAGGTCTGGTCTGTTCTCCTGGGACAATGCGGCCCGCGGGTATGCAGATATTTACCGCAGTTTGGGCCACTTGTAAATTAAAAATAGCGGAGAATTTTCCCCTTTAATTCTGCTTGTATTACCTCTACGATTTCGCTTAAACCGAGCATTCCCGGAATGGATTCCAATTGATGGCGCCTTTCAATTGCCTGTTCGCGACGGTCGAGAAACTGCCTGAAAGCCATCGCATTTTTCGAATTAGGAAAAAGATACATCAAAGGATATTGAAACAATAGTAGAAACCTCCACCAAATTTTTCGCCAGCCATCCAGATGAATTTCATGAAGCAGGAGTTTGTTTCTCCGTGCTACTGCGGCAACCGAAACCGGACTTGCTGTCTTGCCAATGGTAGAAGAAATCCGGTGATGGCATTTGGCCTGAGGCACATATAAAGACTTCCAGCCCCGCCTCCAGGCATGAAGGCAAACTTCCGCGTCCTCAAAGTAATAGGGATTCAGTAGTTCAAGAAAACCACCCATTTGCCGAAATTTAGACGCATTCACAAGAGATGCCGCACCCGAAAGGAATAGACTTGGAAATGCCGTTTGTCCGCTTTCCAATGGCAAAAAATTCGTTGTGGTATTCAGCATACTTCCTTTCCAAACCGGGAATTTTCCGGCATCCATAATTTCTCCGGGACCATCCGGCATGATGCTTCCCGAAACCCCAAAAACGGAATCATCCTCCATGAATGGGAGCAAAATGGAAAGATATTCCGGAGATAATTTCACATCTGAATTCAGAATCAAAACCGTTTCTCCCTCGCAGGCAGCAAATCCCCGGTTGCAATTGCCTGCAAAACCTAAGTTTTTATCCCCTTTTATCAGCCGGACTTGAGGAAATTGAAGTTCCAGAATTTGGCAAGAATCATCCTTGGAACAATCATCTGCCACCAATATTTGATATTTGCAATCAAGCTTATCCAATGCCCTGAACGCATAAGGAAGATTTTCCTTCAAGAGTTCGGCGCCATTATAATTTGGAATGAGAATGCTGAGAGATTTCATATGCCGGATTAACGAACTATATCTAATGGAAAATTCAAGAGCCAAACATATTCATCCATTTTCAATTCAGGCGATTGTGAAGCAAAGAAAGCGCAAATGAAAGCGCGAATCCCCAGAAATATGCGGCGGCCGCCATCCAGACCAACACTTTTCGCCGGTTCCCACCAAATGAAACGGCAAGAATTGTCCCTACAATCGGACTAAAAACAACGGGGGTTAAAAGGGCCATCCCCGGCAAACCAAAACGAATCCAGAACCGAACAATCCTTCGGTTTCGTGTTGAAAACAATTTTCTGTCGTGACTGAAACTTGCAAACCACCAATCACGCAAAACCTTGCCCCCGGTAGAAAAAATAAATACAGAAAGTGTCATTCCACTGCCTGCCAGAAGGCCAGTTTCCACAATTCCCAATCCAGAAAAAATGCCCGTGGTTGGCCCAATCACAAACTTAAACATGCTGATCAGGAAGACTGTTGCGCATTTGACCAGGTATTCGTTCAATTCAGTGGAATTTTGAAGGCCGAAATTCGAATTTCTTATTCAATTTGTCACCCAAAGTCTGCGGATTGAAGAAAAAAACCAGGACACGAAAGCCGAAGAACCTCCGGAAAATACACCTCCGGAAAATCCTTGTATTATGGATTTTGATTTTGCGCGGGTTTATGGAGAATCTGTCCCTGGCCCAGTTTCAGATTGACAGCAATGCAATCAACCATGAAAGTTTGCGCCAGGGGATTAATACTTTTTCTTCCGGCTCCGGAATTGATTTCAGAAAAAATCTCGGAGGCAAAATGCGGATTACCGGCAATACAGGTCAATATTTCATTTTCAACCGCGCACTTCCATCCCGGCGGTTTATCACCAACAATGTCTGGACCAAGCTCGGTTATTCCAAAAGACTCAGCAAAGGCCTGGTGTGGCAAAATGAAGCAGGCCAGCAATCCTTTATCGCCAATGAAACGCGACTAAGCCAAATTCTAACTGCTTTTTGTTATGGGTTCAAACCTGGAAACTTATCTGATGTTTCTGTGCGGGCTTCTGCCGGATTTGTAAACGACAAAAGACAAGCTTTCAACAACAGTGGATTTAAAGCTGAGATCATGGCCCGCCTGGACGGCCTTTCCGCAGATTCAAACCTGCATTATTATGCCGGATTTCTGGTAAATCAGAGCAATCCATTGCCAAGGAAAAACAGTCGCACAATGGCAGAAGCCGGTATTTCCAGGGATTTTTTTGGTGGTGGCCTTCTTGCATTTGAGGGCCATTACCTCCGAAATCAGGTGGAAGATTACCTGGGAAATGACATTCAATCCATCAGCAGCGATACCGTAGCCGGGAGATTCAGAATCAGAATTCCGGTTTTCAGGGGACTGGTGTTTTCTTCCTTCAATGAAATTATTACGCCTAACCGATCTTTCTTTTACCTGAACCGAAATTCAAGGACTGAGCTGCGAAATGTGCGCTATTTCCAAGATGAATACCAAAGCCTGAATACACTTTTGTATCGCAGCAGGCGCATCCAGTTTCAGGGCAGCTTTGAATCTAAACTTCGCAACCGCACCTACGACATCCTAAACCGGCTCAATTCAACGGATCCGCTGTATCAGCAACAATTGAACACATTCAACCAAAAACTGAATGAAGAAAGAATCAAAGACATCCGCGAGCAATACACCACATTTACGCTGGACTCACGCTGGCTGCTTTCATCCATCCACAGCCTGCGGGCATCTTACACAGCCCAGCTTTTAAGGGTTGACACCCGCTCGGAACAAAACAACCAGGACCGCGATGAAGTTCTGTATGCCGGAGAATTGGCCCACGATTGGAAACTTCCTTATGGCTTAAGATTAAGCAATAAATTTTCAGCCAATTACAGACACTTGATTTTTATTAAGTCAAGCCAAAGTTCTGAAAACTATGCCGACCGGATTCTGCGATGGGAGCCTTCCCTTCGCTGGACTGGTAAAAAATTATTCTGGACAGGAACCATGGGCATTTGGGCTACTTATCAGGTACGGGACTTTAACAGCCAGCAAGACCGCAACCGATCAAACCGCGTACTCATTTTCAGCCATCAGATTGATTATCATTTTGATGGTCAGAAAGGATTAATTGCCGAGTTTCTTAGAAGAGAAAACCGCTTGAGTCTGTTTAACTGGCAGCGATTTTCCGAAAGCCCGATTGATACAGTTACCATCCATGATTTGGCCGCTAGGTTTAGGTACAGTGGAAAAAGAGGAATATCAATTCAAGCCGGATACAGGGCTTATTGGCAGGTACGGAAATCCAGAGCCAGCTTAATTGAACCCGGCAGCGGTGCCAAGCTCATATTTCTCAAAAGTTACTTTGTTCAGCAAGGTCCGCAAATTCGCATTACGGCCAACGGGAATGGCCGATTGAGACTTCAGGGAGAACTTTGGCTGCAGTGGTCAAGCCAGTTTTTTTCTTACAAAAAATCGGATTTGATTTATCTTGGCAACAGTTATTCTGCCCAACAACTTAAAAATCGGGAAACCCGGTTTTTGCCATTCTTTAATTTACAAGCGACCTGGAATTTGAACAAGGCTGGGTCATGAAAAAAAAAAAATATGACTATTCATGAAATCAACTCATTCCTTGAAAGCTGGGCTCCGGCTGGAACTGCCGAGGATTATGACAATGTAGGTTTGCTTACAGGCAGGCCAAACCAGGAAGTCAAGAATGTTCTGGTCTCCTTGGATGCCACCGAGGATGTTGTGGACGAAGCAATTGAAAAGGGATGTCAGCTCATTATCAGCCACCACCCAATTTTATTCCGTGGAATCAAAAAACTGAATGGGCAAAATTATGTGGCAAGGACCATTGAAAAAGCCATCCGGAATGACATTGCGCTTTTGGCAATTCACACCAACCTGGACAATTCAATCACAGGTGTAAATCAGATTTTATCAGAACGCCTGGGTCTGAAAACCGATAAATTAAAAATCCTACGGCCCTTGAAACAGAAGCAGATTAAGCTAAGCTATTTTGTGCCAAAGGAAAACCACGAAGATGTATTGAAAGCTGCGCACAAAGCAGGTGGAGGACAAATCGGCAAATATTATGACTGCAGTTTTTCGGTTGAAGGCAAAGGCCGATTCACACCCGGAGAAGGCACAAATCCAACACTTGGGAAAATCGGGCAACCTGAAGAAGTGGAAGAATTCAAGGTGGACATCATTGTCCCGGTTGTTTTATTCGACAAGGTTTTAAGAGAATTAAAGGAGGCCCACCCTTACGAAGAGCTGGCTTATTACGCCAATCCTGTTTCAAACGAATGGCAGGACAAAGGAGCCGGAATGATTGGAGAGCTTCCAAATCCAATGGATTTTGATGAATTCGTAGCCCATGTAAAAAAATGTCTGGGCCTGACAATGTTGAAGCACACAAAAAAAATAAAGTCTCAGGTGCAAAAAATTGCGGTTTGCGGAGGGGCTGGGATATTTCTTCTGCCAGATTCCATAGCGGCTAACGCCGATATTTTGATCACTTCGGATGTTAAATACCACGAGTTTTTCGATGCAGATGGCAGGATAGTTTTGATGGATGCAGGCCACTTCGAAACAGAACAATTCACTTCAGAAGGAATAATCAGAAAATTATCGGCACAATTTCCTAATATTGCGGTCCGTTTGTCCGAAACAAGGACAAATCCGGTTTTCTACGCATAAATAAATTCATGGAAAGTACTGTTTCTCAGAAACTTGACGCCCTCCTCGAACTCCAGAGGATAGATTCCCAAATTGATGAACTTCTAAAGATCCGCGGCGACTTGCCGGAGGAGGTAAGAGATCTGGAAGATGAACTGGCAGGATATGAAACCAGAATTGGAAAATTCAAATCCGAAATTGATGAGCTTCAGCAAGAAGTTATCAGCAATAAGGCAGGTATCAAAGAGTCTGAAAAACTGATTAAGAAATATCAGGAGCAGCAGAACAATGTGCGCAACAACCGTGAGTTTGAAGCCATTGCGAAAGAAATCGAATCTCAGGAATTAGACATTCAGCTTTTCGAAAAAAAGAGCAGAGAAGTACAGTTCCGGATTGAAAAGAAGAACATAGAAATTGCAGAAATCGAAACCAGACTTGGTGGGCGTATTGCCGACCTGGAGGCGAAGAAATCTGAACTAGATTCAATTGTGGAAGAGAGCACTGAAGACGAGAAAAAACTTCGTCTTGAGCGTGACGAAGCTGCTTCCAAAATTGAAGACAGACTGATGTACAGCTACAACCGTATTCGTCAGAACTCTGTGAATGGTCTTGCTGTTGTAATGGTTCGTCGTGGAGCTTGTGGAGGTTGTTTCAATCAGGTTCCACCGCAGCGTCAAGCGGATATCAGAGAGAAGAAAAAAATCACTGTTTGCGAACACTGCGGAAGAGTTCTTGCAGATGTGGAAGTTCTTGAGGATGCCGCTGCGAAAGTGAAGTAAGCACTCAAACTTAAAAAATAAAAAAAGGCCATGCAGAATATGCGTGGCCTTTTTTTATTCCATAAATTCAAATAATTGGCGGAGAAAAAAATAGCTTTGGAACTATCCTTCTACTTCAGTCTCGACATCCCACCATCAACGGTCAAAACCTGACCGCTTACCCAGGAGGAGTCTTCTGATAAGAAATACCTCGCAGCTTTGGCAATGTCTTCCGGCAAACCAACCCGCTGAAGCGGATGGCGCTTTGCTGAAGCCTCAGCCTTTTCCGGACTTCCAAGAAGTTGTGCAGCAAGAGGCGTGTCGGTAAGCGATGGCGCTACCACATTCACACGAATTTTATGACCCACCCATTCGGATGCCATTGAAAGTGCTAGTCCCTCCAGCGCACCTTTCGCCGCTGAAATGCTCGTATGGAAACCCAGACCGATGCGGGTTGCAACCGTACTAAAAACTACCACAGAACTACCATCTGCTTTTTTCAGCCTTGGAAAAACAGCCTGAGCCACTTTGACGAAGCCAAGCACATTTACTTGATAATCTTGCAGAAAATCAGATTGCGTAAAACGATGAAATGGCTTCAAATTGATGGTTCCGGGGCAGTATGCCAGACCGTGGAAAACATCCGGCCATTCAGCGGGAAATTCGAGATTGTCTGAAGACTCCGCATTAAAAAACAAATGACCTGAAGAATCAACTGGATTCCTACCCAAGGTAAAAACCTTGTGGCCTTCATTCTCAAGAATCGTTTTTAGAGTAAAACCTATCCCCGAAGATGCTCCGGCAATTAAATAGTTTTTTGCAGCCATTGACTTAATGATATATATGCTTCAAAAACTCTTCACGAGTGGCATCATTTGCAAACTGACCTAAATAAGTGCCCGTTACAGTGGAACTGGTTGTATCCTCAACTCCCCTCGAACTTACGCAAAGGTGACGCGCATCGATTACCACGGCAACATCTTCTGTACCCAGAACTTCCTTCAGGTAATTGGCAATCTGAACTGTAAGCCTCTCCTGCACCTGCGGGCGTTTGGAGAAAAATTCCACGATGCGGTTAATTTTGCTTAGGCCAATTACCTTTCCGTTGCTGATATAGGCCACATGTGCCTTGCCAAAGATTGGAACAAAATGGTGTTCACAGTTGCTGTAAAGGGTAATATCCCTTTCTACCAGCATGTGGTTGTACTGGTATTTATTTTCAAACAGGGCAACTTTGGGTGCATTTGCAGGATTCAGTCCTTTGAAAATTTCCTTCACATACATCTTAGCTACACGATGCGGAGTGCCTTTCAGACTGTCATCTTCCAAATCTAGACCGAGAACATGCATAATATCAGCAAAGCTCTTTTCAATAAGTTTCACTTTGCTGTCATCATCCAAATCGAATGCTCCAGCCCGCATGGGCGTTTCAAAACTTGTGAACAAATGATCGTCCCCAACTTCATCAATAGTAAAACCTTCTTGTGTGTTAATATTTTTAATTTTATCCATTTGCTGGGAATCTGACAAAGTTCCGTTCTGTTTCATAAAGAGTTACACTCAGTTCAAGGTGTTTTTCAATTTCGGGTCTCAACCTTTCCCAAATTACAATGGCGATGTTTTCGGCAGTAGGGATTATGGATTTGAATTCCACCACTTCCTCATTGAGGTTGCGATGGTCAAACTCATCAAGCACACAACGCTGAATAATCTTGCTGAGCAGACCCATGTCAATTACATAACCGGTTTCAGGATCTACTTCGCCTTTGATTTCCACTACCAGATCGTAATTGTGACCATGATATTTGGGATTGTTGCATTTACCGAAAACCTCTTGATTCTTCTCATCAGTCCACGAAGGGTTAAAAAGCCTGTGGGCTGCATTGAAATGTTCCTTTCTAAAAACTGAGACTTTCATTTGACAGTAATACCTAAAAGGTCTTGATTTTGTTTAACCTTTTCCATTTTATTTTAAACAGTTCGAAAACTGCAACGAATTAAGCTCAACAAAAATGAAGCCAGAATTAGAAATGAAAAAGGCCCGCCTAAAAAAGGCAGGCCCCATTTATGTTATGCAATAGCTACTATTTATTTGCCGGCTTGGATGGCTTAGGTTTTACAGCTGGCTTTTTAGTGCCATTGGTTTCATCCCCCATATTCTCCGGCTTAAACTCAAGTTTAAGTTTAGCGCGGTTGTCAGGTAGAATATTGATTTCACAACGGCGGTTGAGTTGTCGCCCTTCTGAAGTGAGGTTGGTGGTGGTTGGAAGCTGCTTTCCAAACCCGTGTGTTAGAATACGACGCTTAGAAATCCCCTTGTTAAACAGGTACTGCTTACACTCTTCACTTCGTTTTACCGAGAGAATAAGGTTGACAAGTTCGGTGTCAATGCTGTCAGCATGGCCAATAAGTTCAACACCAACCGTTGGATTCGTGACCATGTAATCATACAATTTATCCATTCTGTTTCTACCTTCTGGACGCAAATCAAACTTGGCAAAATCAAATAGAACATTGTCGAAATCCTTGATTACAACCCGCTCACGCTTATTCAGCTCTTCCTCCGCTTTTCGCTGTTCTTCCGCCTCTTTGGCCGCTTTTCCGGCCGGTGAATTTGGATTGATTCCCTTTTCACCCGCAAGAATATTATCACCTGATTTCTTACTTTCAGCCAATCGTTTCAGAGCCTCTTTAAGATTAGAGAGGTGGGTGTAATACAAATCCGTATAACTGTTATCTGGGTTTTCTTTCGCCAGATAAATCAATGAATCTGTTTTGCTAATGTAGAAATAGGCATCAAATCCTTCACCATTAAAAAATGGACCAAGGTTTTCCGGCTTGCTCCACTTTGTCCAGGTTTCATCCTGCCTTTTCGAACGATAAATATCTGCATCGCCCATGCCATCTCTGCCATTGCTGGCGAAATAGAGGATAGAGTCTTCTTCAGAATAGAATGGTGAAATTTCGAATCCAGGCGTATTAACTGAATTGCCAAGGTGCAAAGGCTTTGACCAGGTTCCATCGGCATCCCGGAAGGTAACATACAAATCTTCGCGACCTACAGATCCAGTAGACTTCATTGTCAAAATCAAAGTCTTTTCATCTTTAAGCCAATAGCCGCCAAGAAATCCCTTCTGAATGGTAAAGTCCTTAATAATTTGGGTAACAGGTGCGCCCCATTTTCCATCACCACCGAGGGTAGTCATGGAAACACCCGGATCCATTTTCTTTTTAAGGTACACATTGGAAATAAGCATGGCCTTTCCATCATTGCTGATGCCAAGGATTCCGTTGTTTTCCCTGTTATTCACTGGCATTCCCATATTTTCAGGTGCAGACCAGGTAGTGTCACCCGTTTTTTTGGCAATCCAGATATCCTGTCCGGAATCTTTTCCACCTTGATTTTTGGGGTTCAGTGATCGAACAAAATAAAGTGATTGCCCATCTCTGGATGTAATCGGCTGAATTTCTTCAAATTCATTGTTTACCGAGGTATCCATTTTATGGAGTGCAAATTTCTTAGGAGCCTGCCCATATGAGCTCATTACTGCAGTCATAATGGTAAGCCCTGAAAGAACTAGGTTCCTTACTTCCGTTATTTTCTTCATCGTCAATTGAAAGGGGATGCTTACCATACCTTTAAAGAGGAGTTCGGTTTCTTATTGTTGAATCGCAGGCCCAAAACTATTTCATGGGTTCCGGAACTGTTGCCTTGTAATTTGCTTGTGGTAAAGTCAAAAGCATAACAAAGGTCTATCATCTTATACAGAGACAAGCCTACCATACCGGAAGCAGCATCGCCATAACGGTAGGTACCTCCTGCCCAGAATGTATTCTTATATCGGATCTTGGCGCCTCCTTCAAAAGACATTGGGCTATTGGCGGAATAGCGCACAATTCCAACAGGAAGAAGATCAAAATCAGCATCAATGCCAATTCTATAAGAGGCAGTACCATAAAAATGCCGGCTGAGTGTATTGAAGGACACGCCTTTATTATTTTCTGCAAAACTCAGTTTGTTGGCAGCGAGCTGCGTTCCGCTAATACCAATTTGCAGGCGATCTGAATATAAATACATACCGAACTGTGCATCTGGCATTGTGCCAAAATTAAGATTTCCAGCAAATGCATCATCTCCCTGATCCCTCAATACCGGATTTTCAAGGTTGAAAGTATGCGCAGTTGCGGCTGCCCCAATAGCCAGATAATATTTCTGACCAATAGGAAGGTGAATTGAATATGCTAAGCTTAAGGTATTGTGATTGATTAGGCCGGCCTTATCGTTCCTAACAAATCCTCCAACTCCGTGACGGATTTTGCGGGGAGGCTCATACTTAAATTTGATGCTCGATGAACCCCGCATAGGCAGCGAACCAAGTTCTTCCTTATTAAGATCGCTTTGGTTTACTGCTCCGTGTAATGAGGCATAAGTTGTAATTGGAGAGCCAGGTACGCTCATCCATTGGCGCCTGAAACTGGTCTTCAGATCAAGGTGATCTTCTACACCCGCAAGTGCCGGATTATATACAAACCCATTAAGCAAAAAACTGCTGTAAAGACTTTGCTGCTGTGCCATTCCATTTCCGGTAGTGGCTAGAACCGCAGCTATCGCAATGATGATTCTTTTCATGGTTTCTATTATTCCGGATTAACGAATTACAGTGATAGAACCGGATTTAGGAGTGAGTCCCTGACCCAAGTCAATTGTATAAAAATATGCTCCTGGAGGCACTGGATCATCATTGAAAGTTCCATTCCAAGGACTTGGATAACCTGGTTCGGATTCGAATACCTGATTTCCCCAGCGATTGAAGATGTACACTTTAGCAGAAGGGTAGCGCAGAATATTTTTGATGTACCAGACATCATTTTTAAAGTCCCCGTTTGGAGAAAAGGCATCATAAATTTTGAATTCCTGATCTACAATTATTTCAATTGACTTCTCAGCAACACAACCCTTATCGGAAGTAACCTTCACCTTGTAAATACGCGTCTCCGGTAATTTTGCAATTACAGATGGGCCATTGGTGATGTTCAATCCTGCGGAAGGAGACCACTCAAATGCAACTCCACCACTTGCAGAAATTGTGACCGGAGCATTTACTTCTACAGTATCCAGACTGCTGCTTACCTGAACATCTGGCAAAGCCCCAACTTCAATCTTGAAGGATTTGCTGGTAATACAGCCAAACTCAGATTTTAAGGCATAAGTGATGTCAATTAATCCGGCCTCAACTAAACCCGGATTCCAGGTTCCACTTTCTGTAATTCCCGGGCCTGTCCAAACACCTGTCCCGGCTGTTGGATTACTTGGGAAAAACTGCAAGGTCTGGGTGTTTTTACAAACCGAGGTATCACCGCGGAGTCCAAATTCCGGCTTAGGCTGTATGGTAAAATTGGTTGAGCTTTCAGCCGAACAAATGTCATTTTCAACCCTGAGCTTATAAATTCCAGCAGTATTAATTGAGAGCGAATCTACATTCACCGCAATCAGAGCGTTATCCTTCGACCAGGTATTGCTGTAGTTATTTGGATTGTTGTAGGTCAATAGAATTTGCTCACCCTGGCAAATCGCAAGTGCAGAAGAATTGAAACTTGCATCAGGCGTGCGGAATGCGGAGAGTTTGATTGTATCGCTTGCAGAACAATTTCCGATGGTCTTGGTAAGAATCAAATCATAATTACCATCTGCAGTTAAACTCGATGGGTTAACCAAGCCATTGCCAGAAATTAATCCAGGAACAGAAGAAGTCCAGATTGCATCTGCAGGTGAATACGGACTTGCTGTGGCCACATTGTAAGGAGCAGAAGGGTAACAAATTTTTGGATTCTGAACGCCACCAATAGATACCGTTGGCGAAGGTTTTACAAGAACAATTACAAAATCAGATGAAATAGCCGAGCAAACCCCGTTTCCATTGATCAAAATTTTAACCCTGTACTCACCCGAAGAAGTGATACTAAGGCTATCGTTATTAGAATTTGGAATGGCAATTCCATCCTTAAACCACATGTATCCGATTCCTGGTCCACTTGAATCCGCAACCAAGGCGGTAAATTGACCTTCACAAACCTCGATAGAAGTAGGACCTGAAATGGTGGTTGTCTTATTTGGCAATACGGTAATGGTTCGGAAAGCTGTATCGATACAAGGTCCCTGACCAGCCACATAACGCACAACATAAGAACCGGCGTCTACCAAACCAGGATTAACAGTTCCAAAACTGGTAATAAACCCAGCTGGCACAGGGGTTACCGCCTGCCATTGGGCGAAATTGGTTGTTCCAATTACATTCGGACTTGGAAGATTTACAATACCACCGGCCTTACAAATGGTGGTATCCGCTCCAATGCTGGCAATGACTGGTGATGGAGTAACTTGTACCTGGATGGAACTAAAGTTCTGAGAAAGGCATCCATTGTTGTTCACTTTTAAAGAATAAAGACCGGTGAGAGATGCACTGTACTGTGATTGGAAGCCTATTGGAAGTGGATTGGTGGTGCCAAACAACCAAGTGTATGTGTACCCTGGAGTAACGGGATTGGCACTCAATACAGCCTGGGTACCTGTACAAATTGTTATTGGACCGGTTGAGGGTGTAATGGCTGCACTTGGTGTTTTATACACTTTAAACAATTTCGTCTTGCTTTCAGAGCATCCATTTACTCCTCCTGTTTTCGATGTATAGGTCAAAACAAACTGAGCATCACCTGACACCAAACTTGGATTTAGAATGCCCGATTTAGAAATAAACCCTGCAGGAGCACCAGCGGCTGTCCAGCCATTTTCGGGAACAGATGGATCATATGATGGGAAGAAACCCGAAAGCTGAAGGCTGGTTTGATTGGTACAGGCAAACACTGGGCCTACTCCGGCCACATTTACAATTGGAACCTGACGAATCGGAACAAACTTTTGTTCAACACCGGTGCAACCTGCACTGTCTGTTAAGGAAAGAAGGATTGTGGCATTGCCCGGCAGCAAAACAGCTGGATCAATAATATTGGTCAGAACCCCTGAAACAAAGATTTTCGCATCCGGATTACATTTTCCAAGGGTTACCGGAGCCTCATTCTGGCAAAGGCCATCTGGCACATTTTGTAAACATTCAAACGGCACGATATTGGTAGGACCTGAGATTCCAAAAGTTTCGATTTTGCGGCATCCGCTTGTATTCCGAATTACTTCAACAGAATACAAACCAACGCATCGATTCGTTACCACTCCGCCAGTTCCGATAATAGAACCACTTAGTAAATCTCTCCAGATTGTCTGGAATTGACCAGTATTGCCCATTTCCCTTACGGCACTTCCATCACATGAACCGCATGAGGATACATCTGTTGGTACCACATTAAACTGAGGCAGGGTATCAATAAATACCAAACGAGAATCACTGTTTGAACAGCCATTCTTGGTATAATTTATAGTAACAAGAACGCTCGCAACATTGCTGTTGTTTGCAACAAACAAGCTGTCGTTGTCTACCTGCGAGCCAATCCAAACAAGTGGAACACCTGTTGGCTGAACCGCCTTCAGAATGAGGGTATCTCCGAAACAAACCCTTGAATCTGAACCGGCATCCACAATTGGAAGTGGATTCAATTTTATGGTTTTACTGGTGGTTCCAACACAACCATTCAGACTTACAGTGTAATACACAGTATCAACCAATGGTCCTGGGATACTTGGGTCGAATACAGTGCCATCCACAATACGGTTTCCAAATGAAGTAAACTGACCAGAATCGGCTGGTGTTCCAGACAATTGAATTGGCACAGATCCAAAACACACTGAATCAGGTAATCCACCAATGAAAACACTTAAGTTGTTAGGGCTGTTGATAATGGCTGTCCTGTCGATAAAACACGAGTTAGAATCGGTGGTGATTCGAACTGTATAAACACCTGGAAGAACGCCCAGAATGCTATCGCTTGTAGAAATCACATTGGCAGAACCAGTTTTTGTCCAGCTAAATGTTGTGCCTAAAGAAGGATTTTCAACCCAGGCCTTACCATCAGAAACAGCGCAATTGCTTGCGTCCAAAGAATTGGTTTGAAAATCAGGTTGAGGCTTAATGCAAACTTCTCTTGTATCAGTTGCAGAACAGCCATTGGCTGAGTCCACCGTGAGTGTAAGGGTTTCGCATCCGATAAATCCACTGGAGTTATACTCACCTGAAGTAGTTATCCTTTCTGAGCCTGACCAGGAGCCAGCTGTAATTCCGGCCTGGTTATTAAAATTAGAAATCAAGTTTCCACAAACCGAAAGGTCAGTGCCGGCACGGGCCAAAGGAACCTTTCTGAAATTGATGGATAGTGTATTGGAAAATACATTGCATCGGTTGAATTTAACTTCTACCTGATAATTACCGGTTTGATTTACCCAAATGTTGGGTTGAAGGAAAGGAAGTCCGAACGGCTGCCCGTTCCGGTAAAGCGTATAGCTAAAACCTGTTTCGTTTCCATTGTTGATTTGAAGGAGCACCGAATCACCTTGACACACATTTGTAGCTCCAAGAACTACAAGGTTCGCAGCAGGATTTGGACTTACCCGAATTGTGATGTTCTTTCTAGAAACACAACCATTTGAGTTTGTACACTCATAAGTCAGGACAAAATCACCCTCCGCATTGGGATCCCAAAGATTGTTGTTCAGCACCTGGCCATTGTAAAGAAGCGGACAACCGCCTGGGCTAAATCCTGTAACCTGAAATGGATTTTCACCCAAGCATTTGAAAATTACGGTGTCCTGCACACTGATGGAAATCGTCTGCGCAATGTTGATGGTGTCTGAGTTTGTGACACAACCATTGGAAGAACTTACTACTGCAAAATATTTTCCCGATTGAATGATATTATCGAGACTAGATTCAGTTTTTCCGGCAAGAAGGATATTCGGCGTTCCTTGCTTGAACCACTGATAAGAAAGACCAGTTCCAGTTGCACCAAGAATAATGGTAATTGGCTGACCTGCTTGAAGACAAGTATCTGCGGCCGGAGCAATTGCGGGTGCCAGAGGCGCTTGCTTGATGTCCATATTGACGAAATCAGAAACAGATTTACATCCATTTCCATTCGTCACTTTTACACTGTACTGTCCGCTTTCAGCCGGAACAAAAGTGGAAGAATTTGCACCTGAAATCGAATCAGCGCCTAAAAACCACTGGTAGGTTAATCCTGTACCAGATGGCCCGTTTAGTGTGGAAAGATTATTAGAACAAGGCTCGAGCGAGCCTGAAACAGTAATTGTATCTGGAGGCAGGGCATTGAACTGAACACCAAATGCAGCCGAAGATCCTGAACAATTGCCAGCACCATCTACCACAACCACATAACTTCCCGCCTGGCTTACAGAAATTTGGGCTTCATTTTCGTTCGGGATAACTACATTGTCTTTAAACCATTCAAAGCGCTTGGCTATTACACCAGAGCCTGGATTTGCAGTCAGTGTAACATTTTCACCAAGGCAAACATCAACCAATGGCAAACGGGTAATCACTGGATTTGGTTTTGAAGAAACCTGCATCAAGCGGGTGGCAGTGGAAGTACAACCATTTGCCGTAATGGTGAGCGTAAGTTCGTTTTCACCAATTGCAGCCAATGCAGGGTTAAATAAACCTGTAGCACTTACAATCGGTTGAGGACTCCAAACAGCCGGCGGCGCAAGTGGGCTAAATCCTTCCAATTGAACTGGAGAATCATCGCTGCAAAGTGTATCAGTAAAAAATCCTGCATTCACATTTGGTGCTGAATTCACCTGAACACTTGTGCTTGTGGCTCCAACACAACCGCTGGAATTATCATATTGATATGAAATTGAAATGGTTCCTTGGCCAGCAGTGGCAGGACAAAACTTCACATCCCCGTTTGGAAGCACACTTACTCCGAGACCATTCCAAATACCAGAAGGGCTTGTTGGTAAAACTGTAATGATAAGGCAGGAATCGTTGGTGCAATATGCTGGAAGCAATCCAGAAATTACTGGCGCAGGAACCTCAGGATCACTCAGGCTAAAAAATTCAGACCTCTTGCAGCCTGTAAGTGTATCCGTAATTATCACCTCATAAGTGCCGCCACCTAAACCCGACAATGTTGGGAAAGCACTTGAATCGGCTGTATTTACCGACCACTTCACTTTCCAAGAAGGATTCAGTGTAATACCATTAAGTGTTGCAGATCCATCATCTACAGCACAGCTGCTTGGATTGCTTGTAGTAATTGTAAATTCACTTGGAGCTGGGTTTACCGCAACGGCAAGGGTATCAAAACCAGTACAACCATTTTCAGTAACTGAATAAATGAGTGTATCGGCAAAGTCAACAGACAGAGCAGGATTATAAGTGCCATCTGAAAGAACATTATCTCCTAGCCAAACGCCTCCACTTGGAAGACCGGAGAGCTGTATCACATTCTGATTGCTACAAGCATTAAAATCGGGGCCAGCATTCGCTAAAGGAATTGGTTTTACCGTAATGGTGAGGGAATCTGTGGCAATGCAACCAAGAGAATTCGCTGAAGCATATTGAAGCACATAATCTCCAACCGCAACCCCAGTGAGGTCAACCTGTCCATTGATTACAGCAAGATCTCCTGTCCACACTCCACCCGAAATAGAAGGATTAAGCTGGAAAGTTTGGGCGCCAATGCAAAAGGATTGGTTTGCTCCAACTTCAACTGGCGTAGCTGAATTTGAAACAGCTTTTACTTCCGACCTGTCACTTTCACAACCATTTACAGAAACTGCAGACACAAAATATACAGAATCAGCCTGAATGGTAAAGGTTTTGGAGCTGCCGGTAAAAATCAGTTCCTGATTGAACGGACTTGTGTACCAATTAAAATTAACATTTGTCTCAGTAGAGGAGGCCAAAAGTGTAACCTCACCCGAAGCACAAACAGAGTCATTCACAGTAAGCGGCTTCAACGGTTTTGGAAATACCTTAAAGCAAGCACTTGTATCACTCGTATCTGCTGGTAAACTTGCTATTATGCGGACTCGGAAACAATCCCCGCCCCTAATGTCTGCAGGTATTATTACTGGAATTGTATCCGCCTTGTTACTAACATATGTGCCTATCTGAACAGGAGATTGGAAACTTCCTGTTGAATCAGACAATTGAACAGTGAAAAAATTGTTTGTTTGGAAAGAGCCAACAAGCGTATAAGGCACTTTCATTGCAGCGCCAGCGCAAACTTCAAGATCCAGAGGCGGATCAATAAAAACTTCTCCGCAAGCCCGAATTACATAAAAACTATTGTCGGTCAGTTTACATCTTCCTGTCACAACTGTGGCTCTGATTGTATCTCCAAAACGAGCACTGTCGGCGGGACTAAGGGTAAATAAGGTATCATTAATGCCCTGAGAAAGTGTGTCTGTCCGAAATGAAGTTGACCTTGTCCAAATCACAAAAGGGTCTGGCCCTACAACTGAAAGATTGGAAACAAACGAATTGATGGTGGATTCACAACCACTTGAACCAGGTAGTAACTTTACTGAAATGACTGGTGGTTTGTTAACCGAAATTGGAATTAAATTGGAGCGACCTGTGGCATTTAAAGCGCACTTATTCTGTTTTGTAACAGATGCAAAAACAAAATCTCCATCATTCAGGCCGGTAAATGTGTAAACGGAATCTATAGCGCCATCGCGGGCTGTATCATTTTTACTCCACTGAAGCGAATAGCCAACGCCGCCATTGTTTATGCCTATAATTTTAAATTTAACAGTATCGCCTTTGCAATAGCTCGGCCGGATTGGAGGAAGCTGAACAATGGTGAGATTTGGTGGTGGCGTGTAATCAATGGTATCAATATCAAAGGATTTTACATCTGACACGATATTGCCAGAACGCAACCTCACGCAATATCTTCCTTTTGCGAAGTTGAGTGGAACACGGAAACAACTGCCCGTGGTATCTAATGAAAGAACCGAAAAGTTACAACTTGAAGTTGGACTTGGTAAAGGACGCGAAAGTTCTAAAATCAGGCTGCTGGCAGAAACACATCCGCCTGGTGAAATAGTATATGGTATACAAACCGCGCTGCCCACACAAATAGTAGGATTCACAATCCCAAGGTCAATGCGGCAACCCGTCTGGGCAAACAATCGGCCGGCTGAAAGAAAGACGAGTGTAAATGCGAACAGGAGAATTCTTCTTGTCATAAATTTATTGAGACTTGGATCGGTCAGAATTTTCTATTTTTAAATCCGGAAACCTCATTTTGAATACAAAATTCCGAATAAAGATTTCTTGGGTTTTTAACAGGTGCAAACATAATTTCCGAACTACGGCCCAAAAAACTCACAAAACCCGTTTAACTTACTTACTGCAAGATTCGTTTTATGAATATTTGAAACCGAAATCTGGAGTCAAATGTACAAGTCCGGATTATATTTATATACTAAAAATAAAAAAAAATATTGGTTTATTGATATTATTTGAAAAAAATATTGACCGATTATGGAACGTGTCATGAGATAAATCAAATGTTGTCAGACATTTGCGCCTATTGCCTTACAATTCTAAAAATGTATCGCAAGATTACTGCCAGTTAATTCACCGTTCAGGCCTCAGGTATTTTCCCTTGATTTGCAGGCCAAAACTTACCATTCAATGCACCAAAGCGAAATCAAAATTGGCATAATTGCCGAAAGGAAAAATCCGCCTGACAAAAGGGTGGCCTTCACTCCGGCACAATGTCTGAAAATACAGGCCGAATACCCTGGCATAAAAATTCTGGTTGAGCCTTCGCCAATGAGGTGCATTGCAAATAGGGCATATCAAGAATTGGGAATTCCTCTTGTTGATGACCTCAGCGAGGCAGACATCCTGTTTGGAATTAAAGAAGTGCCGATTGAAGCACTGGTTCCCGGAAAAACCTATTTCTTTTTTTCCCACACTATAAAAAAGCAGGCCCACAACCGGCGATTGCTTCAGGAACTTCTTTCAAGAAAAATTGAAATGGTAGACTATGAGTGTCTGCTTGATGAGAAAGGCGGACGCACTGTTGCTTTCGGTCGCTTTGCCGGAATTGTAGGGGCTTATAATTCCTTGCGAATTTGGCTGAGACGCAATGCAAACATCGAGCTCAAAAATGCATCCGATTGCAGCGATATGGTTGAAATGCTCAATTCTGTGCGACCATTTGTAGGAAAAATGAGCAATGCCAGAATTGCTGTAACAGGCACCGGAAGGGTTGGTTTGGGTGCAATTGAAGTGCTCGAAAATTTGGGCTTAAAACGCGTTCAGCCCTTAGAATTTAAAAGCATAGAATTTAACGAGCCAGTTTTTACAGTACTGAGTTCGAGGCATTATTTGCGGCACAAAGACAATAAACCTTGGAATGAAGCTGAATTCAGGACAAACCCATCAGAATTTGTTTCCGGGTTCATGGAATTTGCAAAACGAACAGACATCCTCATTCCTTGCCATTACTGGGATCCAGCTGCTCCTGCTCTTTTCTCAAAAGAAGACATCTCCCAAGCGGAATTCAGAATCAGCGTTATTTCAGATGTAACCTGCGACATTGAAGGATCCATCCCCACCACACTCAGAGCCAGCACAATTAAGGATCCATTTTATGACATCAGCCGGGAAGCCTGCCAGGAA